>JBDLQS010000104.1:0-3742 GCA_039800445.1 Actinomycetota bacterium | reverse complement strand
GTCCAGCAGGCCCTTCAGCAAGAAGTACAGTGCGCGCAGCCCGAGCAATGCAAAAGCGTTAGCCGAAAACACCAAGAATGGTTCTTGGGTCACACCAAAAGTAGCTGGGATTGAATCAAGCGCGAACAACAGGTCGGTGGCGCCGATAGCGATCATAACCAGCAGCATCGGAGTGCCATAGCGCTTACCAGCTTGCTTAATCGTTAGCTTTGTGCCGTGGTACTCGTCGGTGAACGGTGCTACCTTGCGAATTGATCGGACCAAGATGTTCTCACTGGGGTCTGGATCCTCATCCCAGTGTTTGAACAGACCATAACCGGTGTAGATCAAAATCGCGCCGAAGATAACGAAAGTAAAGGCAAAGGCTTCTAGTGCAGCTGCCCCAACTGCAATGAATATTCCACGAAGTACCAATGCCAGAATTACACCAAATAGCAGTACCCTCTGGTGATAAACACTTGGAACGGCAAATTGCGTAAGAATGATGATGAAAACAAATAGGTTGTCGACCGATAACGACTTTTCAACTAAGTAAGCCGCAAAATACTCGGTACCAAACGTGGAACCATAACTAAGCCATACCCAAACGCCGAATGCGATTGCAATACTGATGTAGAAAACTGACCACAGCGCAGCTTCCTTGAACATTACGTCATGGGGTTTGCGACTGACCGTCACAAAGTCCAAAACAATAAGCCCAAGAATTCCAACAATCAGTGCGGCCCATAACCCTTGACTAACGTCCATTTAATTTCCTTCAGCTTTAGATTCATCTGAACCCAGATGCGCTATTGCGTCACCACGGTGTTCAGTTGATTCTTCTTTTGCGTGTGACATCTCAGACCGAAGGGCCAATTCTGGGGAACGACGCACTGCAATGAGACTTGTAATTACTGTTACCCCCAAAACTGTGCCAATAAACATCAGTGACTGAATAATTGTTATGTGAGGCGGGTGCAGGTCAGTTGTGCCATCAATTGCCTCTAAAAACAGCTTTATGGCAATGAAGCCTAGGATTATCGCCAAGCCTCGGGCCAAGAAAATGATCTTGGACAGTAAGCCATCTAACAAGAAGTACAGCTGCCGCAAACCCATCAATGCGAAAGCGTTGGCAGCGAAAACTAGGTATGGCTCTTGGGTGAGGCCAAAGACTGCTGGGATCGAATCAAGTGCGAACAGTAGGTCGGTGGTACCAACTGCCAGGATGACAAGAAATAGCGGAGTTATGAATCGCTTGCCATCAATTTTCACAGTGAGTTTGGAATTTACGTACTCCCGAGATGTTGGGACGTACTTCTCAACAAGGCGAACCAGTCCGTTTCCATCTGGATCTGGCTCTTCGTCGTGAGATCTCCACACGGTGATTGCGGTATACATGAGGAAAGCGGCGAACACATAAAACGTTGCAGTAAACCTGGCAATAGCTGCGGCACCAACCACAATAAGGATGCCGCGCAGCACAATGGCAAGTGCAACTCCAACGAGCAGCACTCGGTGCTTAAGCATTTCGGGAACCGCAAAGGAAGACATCAGCACAATGAATACGAATAAGTTGTCGACAGACAGGCTGTATTCAGTAATCCATCCAGCTAGAAATTGCTGGCCATACTCTGCGCCAAAGTAGTTCCACACAAACACCGCAAACAGCAGCGCACCGATTATGTAGGCAATTACCCAGCGAGCCGCTTGTTTTGGTCCGAAGACGTGCGGTCTGGCATCAACAACTACAAAGTCCAAGACGAAAACGGCAACCAGAACCAAGATTGAGGCGATCCAAAGTGTGGATGAAACGTTCATTAAGCAACCATAGCGATACAAGCAGTCACTACGCGTGACCAGCCTGCGACATCTGCCGTAGTTCCTTTTTCAGTTCATGGATTTCATCTCGCAACCGGGCAGCTAGTTCAAACTGCAATTCACCTGCCGCAGTGCGCATTTGCTCAGAAAGTTGATCAATCAGATCCCCTAGATCACGAGCCGGAATACTCCGCAAGCTCTCTCTGACCGATGTAGGGACCCGGACGCCAGACTTTTGATCTGCCATAAACAAGTCAGTGTCATCATCCTCACGGGTGATGAGGTCTGTGATGTCAGCGATCTTTTTGCGTAATGGCTGAGGGTCTAAGCCATGCTCTAAATTGTAGGCAACCTGTTTTGCCCGCCGACGATTTGTTTCATCAATTGCAACCCGCATTGAATCGGTGATTTTGTCTGCATACATGTGGACTTCACCAGAAACGTTACGAGCGGCACGCCCAATGGTTTGGATCAAGCTGCGATGACTACGTAGGAAGCCCTCTTTGTCAGCATCCAATATCGCAACCAATGAGACTTCAGGTAAATCCAAGCCTTCCCGCAGCAAGTTAATGCCTATAAGAACGTCGTACTCTCCTAGCCTGAGTTCTCGGAGCAGTTCAACGCGACGTAACGTGTCAACTTCCGAATGCAGGTACCGAACTCGGATACCTTGCTCAAGCAGGTAGTCAGTCAAATCCTCAGACATCTTCTTGGTGAGTGTTGTGACAAGAACCCGAGTCCCATTAGCCGCGCGTAAGCGAATCTCATGAATTAGATCGTCGATCTGACCCTTAGTCGGCTTAACTATGATTTCTGGGTCAACTAGTCCCGTAGGTCTGATGACTTGTTCTACAACATCGTTTTCAACTACACCCAATTCGTATGGACCAGGAGTTGCCGAGAGATAGACAGTTTGACCAACGCGGTCGAGAAACTCAGGCCACTTTAACGGACGGTTGTCCATTGCACTTGGCAACCGGAAGCCGTGCTCAACAAGTGTTCTCTTACGTGAGGCATCACCCTCATACATCGCGCCAATCTGTGGCACGGTTACGTGACTCTCATCGATTACTAGCAAAAAATCTTCTGGGAAATAATCAAGTAGGCAGTTCGGAGCCGACCCAGCCTCGCGCCCATCAATGTGTCTCGAGTAGTTTTCAATTCCAGAACAAAAACCAAGATTCTGCATCATTTCGATGTCATATGAGGTGCGCATCTTGATGCGTTGGGCCTCAAGCAACTTACCTTGACTTTCGAACTCTGGAATTCGAATCGCAACTTCTGCTTCGATAGCCGATATAGCTTGATTCATTCGCTCTGGGCCCGCGGTGTAATGGGACGCTGGAAAAATATAGATTTCGTTATCGTCAGTAAGAATCTCACCAGTAACTGGATGAAGTGACATCAAGCGCTCGATCTCATCACCAAACATCTCAATCCGAACTGGATGCTCTTCGTAAACTGGGTAAACCTCGATGGTGTCGCCCCGGACTCGGAATGTGCCACGGGTAAACGCAATGTCATTGCGGTTGTATTGGATGTCTACAAAACGGCGAAGTAACGAGTCTCGGTCGATGCTCTCCCCGACTTTGAGCCGCACCATTCGATCCACGTATTCCTGCGGGGTTCCTAAGCCGTAGATGCAGGAAACACTCGCCACCACAATCACGTCTCTTCGAGTCAGCAAACTATTGGTTGCACTGTGGCGCAGGCGTTCAACCTCCTCATTCACCGATGAGTCTTTTTCAATGAATGTGTCACTCTGTGGGATGTAAGCCTCTGGTTGGTAGTAGTCGTAGTAGGACACAAAGTACTCAACTGCATTATTGGGAAGTAATTCGCGAAATTCATTCGCAAGCTGCGCTGCCAATGTCTTATTCGGAGCCAGAACCAAAGTCGGGCGCTGCAGACGTTCAATCAACCACGCAGTTGTTGCGCTCTTTCC
>JBDLQS010000103.1:0-3562 GCA_039800445.1 Actinomycetota bacterium | reverse complement strand
TTGTCTGCCAACCTTGTTAATAAGAACCTTCGGGACGTCCGAGGGTCTTACCTCGAGGAGGACCTGTGGCTGCCAAGAAGACCACAGCACGTAAGGCACCTGCTAAGCGCAAGGCTGCTAAGAAGAAGGCTGTAGCTAAGGCTCCAGCAAAGAAGGCTGCAAAGCGTAAGCCAGCTGCCAAGAAGAAGGCTGCCAAGAAGGCACCTGCAAAGAAGAAGGCTGCCAAGCGCAAGCCAGCCAAGAAGAAGGCTGCTGCTAAGGCTCCTGCTAAGCGCAAGGCTGCCAAGCGCAAGCCAGCTGCGAAGAAGAAGTAAATTTCCCCTGCTTCATCAAAAACCCCGTTCCCTTTTGGGAGCGGGGTTTTTGCTTTGTGTAAAAGTCATAAAGATTAGCGAGTACTAATCCTCTTCGCTGTCTAACTCTTCTTGTCGCTTACTGATGCGCTCAATTGCAGTTTCCGCTAGTTCTCGTGTTTCATACGGACCTAGGCGGGAAGCATTCGCGCAACCAACGTTTTCTTCTACGACATTGTGTAATAAACAAAACCACCACTGCATAACTGCATTCTGGCACCTGATTGCTGCAATCCCGACCATTTGTAATTCGAATTAGAATAGGACCATGAATGCTCCAGTTGGAAACCTAGTCCCTGGAACCATCTCCCCCGAGCGAAGCGTTCCGCCCGCTATTGCCCGACCTGAGTATGTTGGCAAGAAAGCTCCCAAGAAACATTCTGGATCAGATGTTCAGACAGCCGAGACAATCGAGAAGATGCGAATCGCTGGTCGAATTGCAGCGCAGGCCTTAGCTGAAGTTGGCAAGAACATTGCGCCCGGAGTAACAACGGATGAATTGGATCGCATCGGGCACGAATTCCTGCTTGACCACAATGCCTACCCCTCAACATTGGGTTATCGGGATTTTCCAAAGTCGCTGTGCGCAAGTCTTAACGAAGTTATCTGCCATGGAATACCTGACTCGACAGTGATTCAAGATGGTGACATCTGCAACATCGATATCACTGCCTACATAAACGGAGTCCACGGTGACACTAATGCCACATTCTTAGCTGGCAATGTTGATGAAGAGTCCCGATTGCTTGTGGAGCGAACCGAGGAATCCCTAAAACGTGCGATCGCAGCCGTCAGGCCCGGGCGTCCGATTAATGTCATTGGCCGGGTTATCGAGTCTTACGCCAAACGCTTTAACTATGGTGTGGTCCGCGATTTCACTGGGCATGGCATCAGCACCACTTTTCATTCCGGGTTGATCATCCCGCACTACGACACTGAGCACTTCGATACCGAGATTAAAGAAGGTATGACGTTCACTATCGAGCCCATGCTGACCCTGGGAACTCATACTTGGGATATGTGGGATGACGACTGGACCGTAGTAACTAAAGATCGACTTAGATCCGCACAGTTCGAACACACGCTAGTTGTCACGGCTGATGGCGCTGAGATCCTAACCTCGGTGTAGTTAACATTTCAATTACTTCCAATAGACTCGTTCCATGACCCGTTGGCTATCAAAAGAGCAGCAAGCTCACTGGCGTTCTTGGATTACCGCTTCAACTGTGCTGCATGAGCAGCTGAGCCGAGAACTACAGGAAAAGCATGGCTTAACCATTACGGATTATCAGATTTTGGTTCGACTATCCGAAAGTGAAAACAGATCAAATCGAATGAGCGATTTGGCAGCTTTGACTCTGCTTTCCAGAAGTCGGTTGTCACACCAGATAGATCGAATGGAAGCAGCAGGCTTAGTTTCCCGTGAAGTTTGTCCAGACGATCGCCGGGGCCAGTTGGCAGTATTAACCAACGCTGGCATGAAGGCTCTAGTTGCGGCCGCTCCAGACCACGTCGAAGGCGTCCGCAAGCATTTTGTCGACCTACTTACTGACGCTGAGTACAAGGCGCTTGGTAATGCTGCTAAGAAAATTGCCGACCACCTAGACAGTCTCTAGCAAGTGTCGAAATCTGAATTTTCTTTCGACGTTGTAAGTGCGCCTGAGCGCAGCAGTAGCGCTAGAGCTGGAACCATAAACACCCCACACGGCCAAATTCAAACTCCTGCCTTCATTCCAGTTGGCACAAAGGCAACCGTTAAGTCAGTAATGCCAGAGTCAATGCAAGAACTTGGGTCCCAAGCCTTGCTTGCCAATGCATATCACCTCTACTTGCAGCCTGGCGCGGATATCGTCGATGAGGCTGGTGGCTTAGGCAAGTTCATGAACTGGCCTGGACCAACGTTTACCGACAGCGGTGGCTTCCAAGTTATGAGTCTGGGTGCTGGATTCAAGAAAGTCCTGGCCATGGAGACTGACACAGTTCAGTCCGATGATGTGATTGCCGAGAATAAGACTCGCCTGGCTCACGTTGATGATGACGGAGTTACGTTTAAGTCGCACCTAGATGGCACCATGCATAGATTTACCCCGGAATTTTCCATGCAGGTTCAGCATCAACTCGGGGCTGACATTATTTTTGCCTTTGATGAACTAACTACCTTGATGAATACTCGCGATTACCAAGTCATGTCACTTGAGCGAACTCGGCTGTGGGCAATCCGCTGCATTGATGAGCACAAGAAGTTAACTGCTGATCGATCCAGTAAGCCTTATCAGGCGCTCTTTGGTGTTATTCAAGGCGCGCAGTACGAAGATCTGCGCCGCAAGGCAGCCTCAGACCTAGGCGCCATGGATTTTGATGGCTACGGTATTGGCGGAGCGTTAGATAAGCACGAGCTTGGCACCATTGTCAGTTGGGTCACCGAGGAACTTCCGCTTGCGCGACCTCGCCACCTGTTAGGTATTGGCGAGCCTGAGGACCTCTTTGTGGGCGTTGAGGCTGGCATTGACACGTTTGACTGTGTTTCGGCATCACGAGTAGCCAGAAATGCTGCTGTGTACAACAACTACGGTCGATTCAACATCACTAATGCCAAATACCGCAGATCCTTTGAGCCATTAGTTGAAGGTTGCCAGTGTTACACCTGCACGCACTACACCCAGGCTTACTTGCACCACTTAGTTCATGCCAAAGAATTACTGGCATCTACCCTGCTGACAATTCACAATGAGCACTTCATTGTTGGTTTGGTTGCCAAGATGCGCCAGACCCTGATTGATGGCACCTTCCAAGAATTCAAAACAGAATTTATGGGACAGTATCAACGACCAGGTCTTGCGAAAGACTAATTCTTAATTCGCTGCCACATATGTTGGTTCTTTAGCTTTGACGTGAGCAATTACGCGGTAAGTAACCGGCAGCATAACTATTTCAACCAGTGTCTTGTATAGGTAGCCAACAATTACATAGTTCAAGAAATCGCCACCGGTGATGACTCCGTAGAACGCGATCGTACAAAACACAACAGTGTCAGCAAGCTCGCCAACCAAGGTGGAGCCAATAAGTCTCATCCAAAGCGAACCTTCATTTGTGCGCGCTTTGATTTTGACCAAAACGTATGAGTTCAGGAGCTGTCCAACCAAGAAACCACAGATACTGGCAAGCACTATGCGAGGCACAAAGCCAAGAATTGCTTCGTAGGCTTCTTG
>JBDLQS010000102.1:0-2730 GCA_039800445.1 Actinomycetota bacterium | reverse complement strand
CGCACCATTGAAGGCAGAAGAAATCTCGATAGTGGCATCAACTTTGCTAGCTGACTGAACAATTGGTAAGTGAAGAGATAGGCCTAAAACGTTTAGATCATTAAAGTTTGCAATCGATTGCATGTCATGATGCAGAATTCCAAAACGTGAAAGTGATGTTTTTCCTTCCAGGTAAACGTTCTTCGCACCAGCCGATCGCACAGCAGCCAAGTCAAGGTTGCTGACTGTGACAATTACACGAGCGGCGTTATGTTCTAGTTGCGTTCGCCACTGAGCAACTGCAGATTCATCACTTGCGTTAAATGGCTCTAAAACTAAAATTTGGCCAGCAAAGTCTGCCAGGGCTTGTCCCAGTTCCCAGACTGTGCCAATTGCAATTCGATTACAGCCAAGCCGAGATGCCTCATCTGCTAACAAACGTCGCCCGAAACCATAACCGTTACCTTTGATAACTGGAACAAGTTCCGCACCGGCAGTGGCATGACTATTCATTGTTGAAACCAGATGGCCACGGAATTTTTCGGCATCAACCTTTAGTGAAAATGTCATGTGTTATCTCCGCCTCGACATGTAGGCATCAAAAGCCTTGGCCCAGATTGGCGAAAGTACATAATCCCATTCACCCACATATTCTTGCGCGTACCCGCCAGTTCCGAGCTTGAATTGAATTAATCCAAACAAATGATTGTCAGAATCTAGCGTGTCTGAGATGCCCCGCATGTCATAAATATCCGCACCCTCGTTTAGTGCAATCTTTATCATTTCCCATTGCACCGCATTGCTTGGTCGTAAATCGCGAGCTGCAGTAGTTGAAGCACCATAGGAATACCACGAGTGATTTCCAACTCGAGTCATAGTTGTTGCTGCAATGGCACCCTTGTGATCTGGATGCGAGGCAATTAGTAAAGCAATTCTTTCGATGGTTTCTTCGCGCATGGCCGTCCACATAGTTTGAAAATATGCAAGCGATCGTGGAGTAAAGTGATCCCGCTTTGCAGTTTCGACATAGCAAGCATGAAACATTTCCAAATCCGAAATCGTACCTTGGCGAACTGTCACACCTTCTTTTTCAGCTTTACGAATGTTTCGTCGCCACTGCTGATTGAATCCTTCGAAGATTTGTTCTTCAGTTTTTCCAGCAAGATCAATTTGAAAAACATATCGAGGTTGGTAATCACCAAATCCCGAAGCTTCCGCTTTACGTTGTTTCCAACCCATAGTTTTTAGCTGACTTAACAGAGCGATGCCTGATTGATTTACTTCATCTGGCGCAACCTCACCGATAACTTTTGCGCTCTCTTGCGCAATTGCAGACTTCAAAGTTTCGGCATGCCATCGTCGAACCCAAGTGTGTGGACCCATTTTGATTTGGAATACTCCGCGGTCTTTGGCAAAAACTACAAGTGCTTTAAGCGCTCGTTCCACGTCGTTACTGTTTGCCCAATCAAGATCTGGTCCTTCAGGAAGATACGCAAGATACTTTTCTACCTTTGGGACTTTGCGCAACAGGATTAGCCCGGCGCCGACAAGTTCATCACCAGCAAACCAACCAAGTGATTGCGAAGTCCAACCAGCCTTGGTTTTACCCCAGGCAGGAGTTTGTAAAAAGGACACAGAAGAGCGACCTGCAATGTAAGACAGGTGCTTCTCGGAACTTATTTGGCGAACCTGCACGTATTCAATCTACCTAGGGATGTGGGTGTCTAATGGGATTTAGATTTACAGCGACTTACGCAAAAGTTCTAGATCAGCGGGCACGCCCTCAAACGGAGTTTCCAAAACAATAGGAGCTTTCGCAGTCTTTAGGCAGTTGATTATGTTGTCCATGCCAATTGAACCCTCGCCAAGATTTGCATGTCGGTCGGCACCGGAGTCAAACGAATCACGACTGTCATTGCAATGAATCAAGTCGATGCGTCCAGTGATCCCAAGAATTGTGTCAGCAAGTTGTCCCATGTCGATTCCGCCAGCGTGGGCGTGACAAGTATCTAGACAAAATCCAACGCCGGTATCTCCGACTGCGCCCCAAAGACCCTTGATGGATTCAAGTCGTCTAGCCATGGAGTTCTTTCCACCCGCTGTGTTCTCAATAAGTACTGGCACTTTCATATCTAATTGAGCTAACGCTTTAACCCAGTTATCAATGCCAGCTTGTGGGTCATCACCATCGGTTACATGACCGCCGTGCACGATTACAGCTTTTGCTCCCACTGCTGCTGCTGCGTCAACATCAGTTTGAAGTAACTTGCGACTGGGGATTCGTACCTTGTTGTTAGTGGTGGCGACATTAATGATGTATCGGGCATGAACATAGATGCCAATTCCGGCTGCTTCGGAACTTGCCTTTAAGCCCTGCGCTCCATCAGCGTGGGGGAAGATTGAGCCTTTCCAACCCTGAGGATCAGCTAAAAAGATCTGGATATGGTCTAACCCCAGCTCTTTTGCTCTGGCGATTGGATCATCGCCGCCAACATGCGATCCAATTGCCAGATTTCCCATGAATTAAGGGTACTTGGCAGGGTCAATCCTGGCTTTCCCGCCCAATCTAAACCCCAGTTCTGCCAACGGCAGCCATGTGCACAAGGTTTTTTCGGACATCAAAAATGCCCTAGACTAAAGGTTCTTGATCCCTCCTGCCACGGAAAGACCGTGGCCGATTAGTCCACAGGAGGTGGGTATCAGTATGCGTCACTACGAAGTTGTAGTAATTCTCGATCCCGAGCTCGAAGA
>JBDLQS010000101.1:0-2699 GCA_039800445.1 Actinomycetota bacterium | reverse complement strand
AGATGTGTTCGCCTTCTTCCCCAAGTTTTCGACGCAAAGCTGAGACATGCATATCCAAATTCTTTGTCGACCCTGACCAGTCGGTGTTCCACACATCGCGCAAGATTTGTTGCCGACTAATTACCCGCCCAGAGTTTCGCATCAATAGTTCAAGTAATTGATATTCGGTTGAAGTTAAGGCGACCTCGACTTCATTACAAGTGCAGCTTCTGGCTTCAGTGTTTAAAACAATGCCATTACCGATTAACTCAGTTACATCATGTCCATCTACTCGTCGCATCAAAGCGCGCAATCTCGCTAACAATTCGGAGGATTTAAATGGCTTCATGATGTAGTCGTCAGCTCCAGCATCAAGTCCAACAACTAAGTCAAGTTCTGAAGTGCGCGCAGTAAGAATCAAAATTGGCATGTCTATCTTCTGCGCTCTAAGATTTCGACAAACATCAAGGCCATCCATACTTGGCAGCCCCAAGTCGAGCACAATCATGTCTGGTTTTGTTGATTTCGCTTTTTCAAGAGCGCTTAGCCCATCGCCTACAAGTGCTACTGAGTAGCCCGCGCCCTGAAGCGTGCGCACAAGTGGACCTGCGATCTCAAGATCGTCCTCTGCCACCAATATCCGCGTCACACTTTGCAGTTTAGTGTCCTAAGACAGGGTTGGCCTTACCTTCAGTACATCCCCAGACGTAATCCCAATTTGCCCTTGCTCGGTATCGAGTAAGAGTTCGCCCGATTTCAACACTGCGACCGCATTTCCAGTAATTAATGAATCTGATTTGCGGGCAACCGAAACCTTGGTGCCGATAGTTGAACTGTATTGAGTGTAAAGCGGTAGCCACTCTTCAGAAGTCAACTTAGTGACCAATTCGAGTTGGGTGAGCAATGCTGCGATCAAGGATTCCCGAGAGGTGTGAATATCTATCAACCAAAGAGATGTTGCATTTTCCGTTGGTAGTTCGTCATCCTGAATATCAACGTTTATGCCAATTCCCACTACTACATGATCTTTGTGAAGTTGAACCAAAATTCCACCAAGTTTTTTTAGTTCTTCAGATTTAGTCTCAGCCATCAGGTCATTAGGCCATTTCAATTTTGAATTGGCCCCGAGATCCTTAAGGCATTCATGGGCTGCAATTCCAACCACAAGTGGAATTGCAGAAACATCGCAGCTGAAGAACTTTGATGGAATCGCAACACTCAGAGCAATACCGGCTCCAAATGGACTGTGCCACTCGCGCTGCAACCGGCCACGACCTCTTATTTGTTCGTCAGCAGTTATTGCAAAAACTGAATCGTCGGAATAGTTCGATAACTGTGCAATGGCAAGGTCATTAGTTGACTCAATTTGGGCATAGACCTTGATATCGAGCCATTTCGAGGAAGTCTTGGCTAACTCACTTAATATGAGAGCAGGATCAAGCGCTGGACGCCCGCGTTTCACATCTTTTATATCCACATCGCTAGGGTAGGCGAAGGACTAGTACGGAGGAACAAGTGAGCGCCGAAACAGCCAATAATGGGATCGACATCCATACAACTGCTGGGAAGATCGCAGATCTCGAGTCGCGTCGCAATGACGCAGCTAACCGTCGTTCCGAGGCCGTAGATAAGCAGCATGCTCGCGGCAAGCTAACTGCAATGGAGCGGATTGAGCGGCTTTTGGATGAAGGTTCATTCCAGCAAATCGATGGTTTAGCTCGACACCGTTCTCACAACTTTGGCATGGAAAAGTCACGCCCCTACGGCGATGGCGTAATCACTGGTTACGGAACAATCGATGGTCGTCAGGTTTGTGTATTCGCACAAGACTTCACGGTTTTCGGTGGTTCACTTGGTGAAGTTTTCGGTGAGAAGATTTGCAAAGTGATGGACTTAGCGCTCAAGACTGGCGTACCGATGATTGGGATTAACGATTCAGGCGGCGCTCGGATTCAAGAAGGTGTGGTTTCACTTGGTCTCTATGGTGAAATCTTTAAGCGCAATGCCCATGCATCTGGTGTTATTCCACAAATCTCACTCATCCTTGGACCATGTGCAGGCGGTGCGGTTTATTCCCCTGCTTTAACGGATTTCATTGTGATGGTTGATAAGACCTCGCACATGTTTATTACCGGTCCAGAAGTAATCAAAACCGTTACCGGTGAAGAGGTTGCCTTCGAAGATTTAGGTGGCGCGCGGACTCACAACACAAAGTCAGGTGTGGCCCACTACATGGCATCAGATGAAGATGATGCCCTTGAGTATGTTAAGAATCTTTTGTCATTCCTGCCAAGTAACAATATGGACGAAGTTCCATACCTGGATGTTGAAGCAGACTTGGAAATTTCTGAAGCTGATTTAATGCTCGACACCATCATTCCGGATTCGCCAAATCAGCCATATGACATGCACAAGGTAATCGAGACCATTGTTGATGATGGTGAGTTCTTGGAAACTCAAGCTCTGTTTGCGCCGAATATTATTTGTGGATATGGCCGAGTTGAAGGTAGACCGGTTGGCGTTGTAGCTAGTCAGCCGATGCAATTCGCTGGAACTCTCGATATTGATGCCAGCGAAAAAGCTGCTAGATTCGTCAGAACTTGCGACTCGTTCAACGTGCCTGTTATCACCTTGGTCGACGTTCCAGGTTTCTTACCTGGAACTGATCAAGAGTGGCAAGGCATCATTCGTCGTGGCGCGAAACTGCTTTATGCATATGC
>JBDLQS010000100.1:0-2895 GCA_039800445.1 Actinomycetota bacterium | reverse complement strand
CTCTACCGTGAACTCGATTCCAACGACGAAGATCCTGTTGTCATTTATCACTCACACACTGCAACTGAGGCCTATCCATCCCGCACGGATGTTGCTTACGCCTCAGAACCATTCGCGCATTATGTTTTGATTTCGACCAGAGAAACTGGCAATCAGGATGGCCCTTACGAAATCCGGTCGTATCGAATTGTTGATGGTGAAATAACTGAGGAAGAAATCTCCATCAATTAATTAAGCCCAGAGTTGTCCGTCGAGGGCTTCAGATGCTTGTTCAACAGTTCCTTCGTATGCACCGGTTGAAAGATACTTCCAGCCGCCATCACAAACGATAAAAACTATGTCAGCTTTTTGTCCGGCTTTAACTGCTTTGTTTGCCATGCCTAGAGCAGCGTGCAAAATTGCCCCAGTTGAAATTCCAGCAAAGATGCCTTCCCGGTCGAGCAGTTCTCGGGTACGGGCAACTGCTTCAAGTGGTCCGACTGAGAATCTTGTCGTTAGGACTGACTCGTCATAAAGCTCTGGAATGAATCCTTCGTCTATGTTTCTTAAACCGTATACAAGTTCGCCGTAGCGAGGCTCGGCTGCAACGATTGCGATATCTGGTTTGTGCTCCCGTAGGTAGCGGCCGGTTCCCATCAAGGTTCCAGTGGTGCCAAGTCCAGCAACGAAGTGTGTGATGGTCGGACAGTCGGCCAGAATCTCAGGTCCAGTTGTGCGGTAATGGGCATCGGCATTTGCGGCGTTTCCATATTGGTAAAGCATTACCCAACTTGGATTCTCAGCGGCTAAATTCTTGGCAACTCGAACTGCTTCATTTGAGCCACCAGCAGCAGGTGAGTACCGGACTTCAGCACCCCACATATTTAAAAGCTGAGTTCGTTCAGGCGAAGTGTTTTCAGGCATGACACAAATCAATTTGTAGCCCTTGAGGCGAGAGGCCATAGCAAGGGAGATTCCAGTGTTGCCACTTGTTGGTTCCAAGATTGTGCAACCAGGTGTCAGAGTTCCATCTGCTTCAGCAGCTTCAATCATCGCTAGTGCTGCTCGGTCCTTGATTGACCCGGTTGGATTTCGATCTTCTAGTTTTGCCCAAAGTCGAACATCAGCAGATGGCGAAAGATTTGGCAAGCCAACTAGGGGAGTATTTCCAACCGATTCGAGCAACGAGTCATAGCGCATAGTTAACTTTAGCCACCAGCAACAGCAGGCAAGACAGTTACTGAATCGCCTTCAGATACTGGGGCAGCAAGACTTCCAGTGAATCTGACGTCTTCGTCATTTATGTAAATGTTTACAAAGCGGCGCAATTTGCCATCTTCAATTAGGCGTCCAGATATACCTGGAAATTGAGTTTCAAGATCAGCTATAACTTGCTCGAGCGTCTCACCTGTTGCTGAGACCGAGCGTGCATTGTTTGTGTAACTACGCAGGATGGTCGGGATACTCACGGCAACAGACATTTTTAATACTTTCAAAAGAGTGGATACTTAAGTGTAAATCAAATTAATTAACACTTCTTGTTGAGTACATTCTGCGGGAATTAAGCAAAAATTGCTGGCGTGCTATTCACTGTTGCGAATACTTTGCAACAGTCAGCTCGAGCTGAGCCACTGTTTTGCACTATTTGATCTAACTAGCAGAATAACCAGCAAATTTAGGGCAATGGTTAATAGCCCAAGTGGCATTCGAAATAACCCAAACAAAATATTGATAATGGAAAGCGTGTAAATCATAACGATCGCAGACTGCGACTTGTTGAAAAGTTCCTTGATAATCCAAACAAATACAAATCCAAAAGCAATGCATGCAATGCCAGCAATCAGAATCAACTGAGAAGGGGCGCCGCTGGGAGTAGTAGGTGTATCGATTCCCTCCAATAACTGGGGGGCAAGTGCCAAAATAAGGCCAATTACAAAATTAAAAATGGCGCCTGCAGAAATTAGAAATGTAGCAACCAGGATTGACATTGGTGCATTGCGCAATTTCATCACTCTGTCAGATTACTCTTAAGTGGTGAACGATCGTCCAATAGGTGTGATGGATTCAGGCGTCGGTGGCCTGACTGTGGTTCGAGCCATATTGGATCAATTACCAAATGAACCAGTTATTTATGTTGGGGACACTGCGCATGGTCCGTATGGTCCTAAGCCAATCGCACAAGTGAGGGAACTTGCGTTGGACGTGTTAGATGCATTGGTTGACCGAGACGTAAAGATGTTGGTCATCGCGTGTAACTCGGCAAGTGCAGCCATGTTGCGTGATGCCCGGGAGCGCTACTCAATTCCAGTAGTAGAAGTTATTCAGCCTGCAGTCCGCCGCGCAGTTAGTGCAACCAGAACAGGCCGAATTGGCGTAATCGGAACTCAGGCAACCATCACAAGCGAGGCATATGCAGATGCATTTGCTGCCGCACCTCATGTTGAGGTGACTGCGCAGGCATGCCCAAGATTTGTGGAGTTTGTCGAAGCTGGAATTACAAATGGTAAAGAGTTAACTGAAATTGCGCGCGAATATTTGCAGCCAGTTTTGAGTCAGGACATTGACACGCTAGTTCTTGGTTGCACGCACTATCCATTGCTAACCGGTGTGATTTCAATGATTGCCGGTGACAAGGTAACCCTGGTTTCAAGTGCAGAGGAAACTGCGAAAGATGTTTATCGTATTTTGGTTGAACAAGATCTAATCAGAAACCCAAATCTGCCACCTCCGACGCATGAGTTTTTGGCAACTGGAGATTCCTTCACACATCTAGCCCGAAGATTTCTAGGTCCTGAAGTTCTGGAAGTTACTTCGCTTCAGAATTAAGCCATGCAATAGAGTCAGAGACGTGACTAATCGCTCTGACGGCCGTAGCGCCGACCAATTACGTAATGTTTCCTTTACTCGTCAATGGCT
>JBDLQS010000099.1:0-5280 GCA_039800445.1 Actinomycetota bacterium | reverse complement strand
TGGCGATGCAGATTGCAAACGGTGCTGGCAAGTTGCTATTGGATAGGCCAGATGACCTGGGGGTAACGACCAAATCCACAGCAACTGACGTCGTAACGCTGATGGATCAGCGAGCTGAAGCCTTCATAGTTGCTGAGCTCGGCAAACACCGCCCAAATGATGCGATCTTGGGGGAAGAAGGCGCAAATCAGAATGGCACCTCAGGGCAGCAATGGGTGATTGATCCAATTGATGGCACCGTGAACTATTTGCACAAGGTGCCGCACTGGTGCGTTTCGATCGGACTAATAGAAGAAAGTTCTGGCCTGGCGCTGGCAGGTGTGGTTTATGTGCCGGTTTTGGATCAGATGTATATCTCTAGTCGAGGTTTAGGTGCCTGGGTAGTTGAGGCTGGTGTTCCGCGAGAACTTAAAGTTTCAGGTTGCACCGAACTTAGTCAAGCCCTGATGGGCACCGGATTTGGATACTCCAGTTCCCGTCGAGCTAGTCAGGCTCGAGTCTTACAAGAATTACTGCCAAAAGTTGCTGACATTCGTCGCCTAGGATCATGCGCTGTGGATTTATGCCTAGTAGCCGACGGAGTTTTAGATGGCTACTACGAGCGCGGAGTTAATGCGTGGGATCATGCAGCTGGTGAGCTAATTGCTCGAGAAGCTGGCGCAAAATCAAGTGGACTATTTGGCAAGCCAATTGGAAACGACATGATCGTGGTGGCAAATCCAGCAATCCACGCCGACTTAGTTGCAATACTTGAAGCCAATCAAGCAGATCGGGATTAACGTGGCGATTTATTCATTCGGTGAAAAAGTTCCAAACATTCACCCCAGTGCGTTTGTCCACCCGGAAGCAGTCATTATCGGTGATGTTTCCATTGGCGAAATGTCATTCATCGGACCATGTGCGGTATTGCGCGGCGATTCAAGTCGAATTGAAATCGGCGCCCGCACATCTATCCAAGACGGCAGCGTAATTCACTGCACCGCTGAATTGCCAACAATTGTTGGGGATGAATGCACTGTGGGTCACAATGCGCATCTAGAAGGTTGCACAGTTCAAAGCGGAGCACTTGTTGGCTCAGGCTCCTTGGTATTGCATAAGGCAGTCGTTGAATCTGGCGCCTTAGTTGCCGCTGGGGCAGTTGTTCTTGGTGGGACTTTGGTACCAAGTGGCGCATTGGCAGTTGGCGTTCCAGCAAAGATAAAAGAAGGCGCTGCGGACCCAGAAACTATCGCGTACAGCATAAAAACTTATACCGAAAATGCACGCAGATATCCCTTAGAAATGAAAAGAATCAATTAACCTAGGGGCGGTGCTTGCCAAGAGCACCCTATGAAGTAAATTCCGACTCGTTGGAATAACCGAAACCGCTAGGAGAATTAGCTCGTAATGGCAACAGACTACGACGCCCCGAGAAAGACGGACGAAGAGGAAAACGAGGAAAGTCTCGAAAACCTTAAAGCCCAGCATGCCTCGAAGGTCAGTTCAAGTGTCGATGCCGACGAAGCTGATCTAAATGAGTCACTAGAACTGCCAGGCGCAGATCTTTCTGATGAATCCATCACGGTTATGGTCATCCCGAAGCAGGCTGATGAATTTACCTGTTCACGTTGCTTCCTGGTTCACCACCGCAGCACATTGGCTAAAGAAGTTAAAGGTCAGCCAATTTGTAACGACTGCGCTTAAGCAGTCTTAATAAGTTTCGACTGCGCATAAGCAGCCTTAGTTCTTCGCTGCATTCAATGCAGCAATTAATTCATCTGGATTACGCGTAGAAACTTGCCAGTACGGATGTGGATCCTGTGGATCAGTTACTTCGACAATCACGGTGTTCTTGATCCCACCACGTAATTGGAAATGTGCATTGGAATTGGCATCAGTTGATCGTGCCCGACGTGATTGATCTGCATCTAGTTTCTGAATCTTGCCAACATATTGAAGGGGTAGGCGAGCGCGACCAACTCGAAAGTTCAATTCATCGATTTGAATTAGCGGAGTGTTAACTACCAGGCCAATGATTACAACAATGGTTGCAGCAATACCAACAACAATTCCAAGGTCAGCGCCATATGCGCGACCGTAAGCAATTCCCAGCGATGAAGTCATGATGAAAGCAAAAACCCACTGACCAACAGAAGGCCAAAGCCGCTCTTGGAAAACTGGGTTCTTGCCGTCGACGCCTTCGGTAGTCATTCAACAACTCACTTTGCGGGTTATCGGTCACTGCATCATGAGCGACTTATTAGAAACGATACTCTAAAGAACATGGAACGAATTGGTCGCGAGATTCACCCGCTTAGCATTCCAAGTGAGGCAGTAGCGCCAGAGCGGCATCCAGATGCACCAAAGCCAGGTGAGGCTATTGAGAGTCATTACAGCAACTGCTTTGGTTGCGGCATAGATCACCCAACTGGCTTGCATATGAAGATTGAAGCGGGCGAAGGCATGACTACTCGCGCAGTTTTCGAAGTGACGCAACATCACCAAGGTGCTCCCGGTATTGCGCATGGTGGAATTTTGTCTTTAGCCTTTGACGAATCACTTGGTGCGACTAACTGGTTGGTCAGGGCGCCAGCAGTGACCGCACACTTAGAAGTTTCTTATCGGTTACCTGTGCCAGTAGGCACGCTGGTTTACATCGAGGCAACTATGCAGGCAATCAGTGGACGCAAGATTTGGTCAACCGCTGAAGGCAGATTGAATTCGCCCGATGGCCCACTTGCAGTTGAGGCAGGTTCGCTTTACATGCAGGTTCCAGTTGAACATTTCACAAAGCATGGCCGACCAGAGGACATTGCGAAAGCAACAGGCGACGAGAAAGCCTTGAGCTACGTCAAGAAGTTGGACATCGCGCCATGAGTCAAATCAACATTGAATTTAAGTTGCTCCACGAATTAGCGCAAGCACCAAAGTATGCGCATGACGGAGATGCTGGTGCAGATTTGGTTTGTATCGAAGATGTCACACTCAAGTCAGGTGAGCGCAAATTAGTTTCAACCGGAGTAGCGATAGCCCTTCCTAAAGGCTACGTAGGACTCGTGCATCCGCGTTCAGGTTTAGCGAACAAGCATGGGATTGGCATTGTAAATACGCCAGGCACCATTGATTCTGGATATCGTGGCGAGTTGAAGATTTGTTTGATCAATTTAGATCCGAATGAAACTGTTTCGTTGCCAGCTGGAAGTCGCATTGCACAATTAGTAATTCAAGAAGTGACTACAGCTAAGTTTGTAGAAGTGCAGGAGCTTGATGACACCGAACGTAGCGTCCAAGGCTTTGGCTCAACAGGTATTTCATCATGACGCACGGGCCGCTTGAGTTTAGTTCTGAAGTCGACACCAGCTCGATGCTTAATCTTGGCGCAGTTTTTTTGCCTAACATTCCCGGACTTGAAGTGCACTTGGATTTAGACCCACGTTCAGGAACTGGTAAATCTGTTTCGTTGCATCTAAATATGACGATTGCTGAAGTACAAATCTTTGCGGCTGCGGTTAATGAAGATCTCTGGGCAAGTATGCGCGATGCGATTACATCAGGATTGCAGGAGCAAAAAGTTGACTGCAGCGTTGAGATGGGTCGCTTTGGAACCGAGATTCATGCCGTTATGCCCACTGTTGACCTTGATGGAAATGCGCATGTGCAACCTGTTCGGTTCGTTGGAGCGCGAGGTTCACGCTGGCTAGTGCGAGCTGTTATTAGTGGTGATGGGGCATTGCCAGAAGTTAGGAAAAACCCCGAGGTGGGTCCAGAAATCGACGATGTCATTTCAAAGTTGGTAATCAATCGCGGTGACGAACCGTTGCCACCAGGCGAACGACTTGTACTTCGTAGTCCGAGTGAAGTGAGTGAAGCATCTGAACAACCGAGTAATGATGATTCCAGCAATATGAAGTTCGGGAATTTTCACATCCAGCTCTAGGTGTGGATAGATAGATTTTCGATTTAACTGGTTACAGTTATAACGTGAGTAACGCTAATCCAGATCCGATCAAAGATTCAGATCCAACAAATGATGATGTGGTTTCTGAAATCAAGGATGATTCGGCGCTACTGGCCTCAGCTCTTGGAGGATGGTCAGGTGTAATCGATGCTGGTTTGCCTTTTGTGGTGTTCACAACTGCTTACTTAGTTACCGACCGAAACCTCGAAACTACGCTTTACGCAGCAGTTGGTACCGCTGCAGTGCTGGCTCTATTGCGTTTAGTACGTCGGCAGTCGTTACAGCAAGTGTTTTCGGGCTTAATCGGGATTGGTATCGCCGCTTTTCTGGCGCAGCGCACTGGCAATGCCGACAATTTTTTCCTACCTGGAATTATCACTAATGCGGTTTATGCCAGCGTTTGTTTAGTCAGTATTGCCATCCACAAGCCGTTGCTTGGTTATGTGATCGAAGCCATGCGCGGTCGTGACATGTCGTGGGTTAAAGATCCAGCTGCTCATCGCTTGTTCAGCACAATCACTTGGTTGTGGGCCTTAATCTTTGGAGTTCGGGTAGCAATTATGTTCCCACTGTATTTATTAGGCCAGACGGCAGCATTAGGCACACTAAAGGTCCTCTTGGGCTATCCACTTTTCGCGCTGGGAATTTTTGTCACCTTCAAATTGCTCGCCAAATCTAAGAAGGAAGTCAGCAATGACTGAAGCTGACGTTGTAAAGATCGGTGATGTAGTTGACCTGCAGATCGACAAAGTAGCTAATGGTGGATTTTGCATTGCTCGATACAACGGCCAAGTGGTTTTTGTTCGACACGGAATTCCTGGTGAAACTGTAAAGGCAGAAATCACCGACATTAGCAAAAAGTTTTTGCGGGCCGATGTTGTTGAAGTTGTAAGTGGCAGCGAACATCGAGTTGATGCACCGTGCACGTATGCCGGAGCATGTGGTGGGTGCGATTGGCAACATGTAAGTATCGCGCATCAACGCAGTTTGAAAAGTGAAGTTGTCCGCGAGCAATTGGCCCACCTTGGTGGAATTACTCACGTCAACGGAAAGCCGCTTGCTGATTTTGAAGTTATCGCGCTTAGCCCAAACGAAAACGGATTGCGCTGGCGTACTAGAAATCGATATGCCCGCATTGGCGGGGTATCAGTTGGCATGAAGATGCCACGATCACACACCGTAATTGAGATTGACGACTGTTTAATTGCAGTTGAAGGATCCGTACAACTTGCGCAAGAGAAAGTTCACATTGGTCGTGGAGACATCAGCACGGCACTAAGTTCAACTGGCCAGCATGTGGTTGTTGATCAACGCGGTGGACCTTGGCTAGATGAAACTGTTGG
>JBDLQS010000098.1:0-6113 GCA_039800445.1 Actinomycetota bacterium | reverse complement strand
TTGCATCAAGGCCATGCTGAGTTGGTCAGATACGCGAAAGCAAACACTCCAAATGGAACTCGAGTAATTGCCACAATTTTTGTAAACCCAACCCAATTCAATAATTCTTCCGACTTAGCTGAATATCCTCGGACCTTAGATTCTGATTTAAATACTTTGCAAAGCGCCGGTGCTAATGCAGTTTTTGTGCCAGACGTTTCACAGATGTATCCAAATGGTTTGGAAGTAAATCCACCAATGGAACCAGGCGCAATCGGAGATGTATTAGAAGGTAAAGCTCGCCCTGGTCACTTTCGTGGAATGTTGACCGTGGTGCATCGGTTGCTTTCAATTACTCAAGCCAACTATTCATTCTTTGGTGAAAAAGATTTCCAGCAACTAACCCTGGTCAAAGCAATGGTTGCTGCGACAAAGATGCCGATCGAAATCATTGGAGTACCAACAGTGCGGGATGAATTTGGAATCGCGCTATCAAGTCGAAATCGTCGGCTTTCAGAGCAAGCAATTGATCACGCAAAATTGATCCCGGCTGCTATGCAAAAGGCATCTGAAGTTTTTTTGAGTTCGAGTTCTGTGGACGAGGCTGAAGCCGCTGGTATTACGATCTTGGAACAAAGTGGGAAGTTTGAAGTTGAATACTTCGAAATCAAATCCAACGATTTAGTGTCACTGCCAACGATTGGCAACGCCCGAGTTTTTGTGGCAGTGAACATTGAAGATGTAAGACTTATCGACAACCTCGAGATAGCAAAGTAGGAAAAGCATGCTGTTAGCAATTGATGTCGGCAATACCAATACCGTTCTTGGTTTGTTTGCAGGTGAGCAATTAGTTTCATCTTGGCGAACCAAGACCGATAGCCGTGAGACTGCTGATGAATTGGCACTTAAGTTCAAGGCGATACTTAGCGATTCACCTGAGGTTACTGGAATTGCACTTTGCTCAACAGTGCCGGCTGTGCTTCGCGAAATGCGTACGATGTTAAACAATTACTACAAAGATGTGCCACAAGTAATTGTTGAGCCAGGAATCAAAACGGGCGTCCCAGTTCTAACTGACAACCCAAAAGAAGTTGGCGCAGATCGAATTGTTAATTCGTTAGCTGCCTTCACTCTGTATGGCGGCCCAGCGATCGTGGTTGATTTTGGAACCTCAACGAATCTTGATGTCATCTCAGCCAAGGGTGAATTCCTAGGTGGCGCGCTGGCACCAGGGATTGAAATTTCGATTGATGCTTTGGCTTCACGGGCTGCGCAGTTGCGAAAAGTTGAACTGATCGCACCACGCAATGTAATTGGCAAAAACACCGTCGAAGCCCTGCAATCTGGCGCTGTCTATGGATTCGCCGGACAAGTAGATGGTCTGGTAGATCGAATTGTGGATGAGTTGGGAACTCCAGTTAAAGCAGTGATTGCCACTGGTGGCTTATCGGCCATTGTGGTCCCTGAGTCAGAGACCATAACCCACAACGAGCCAGATCTAACTTTGATTGGTCTGCGTCTGATGTTCGAGCGCAACGCTTAGTACCGATAATCTTGGTCAATGACCACCGACCAGAATCCAGCTGCCGAAGAAGTAGACGACCTGCCTGAACAAATGCAGGTTCGCCACGAAAAGCGGGCTGCAATTTTGGCTAACGGTCAGGATGCCTACCCAGTTCGAGTTCCAGTAACTACGACAATTCCTGCAGTTCGAGACAAGTACGCACACTTAGTCGCTGAACAAGAAAGTGGTGACACTGTCGGTATTGCTGGTCGCGTCATGTTCATGCGCAACACTGGCAAGCTTTGCTTCGCACAATTACAGGCTGGAACCGGTGAAACCATTCAAGCCATGCTGTCGTTTGATCGAATCGGTGAAGAACAACTTGATGCCTGGAAAGGCTTAGTTGATATCGGTGACGTAGTTGCAGTTGTAGGCGAAGTTATCAGCAGTAAGCGCGGTGAACTTTCCGTAATGACAGACAGCTGGCACATGGCTGCCAAAGCATTGCGCCCACTTCCGAATCCTCACAAACCTTTGAGTGAAGAAACTCGAGTTCGTCAGCGTTACGCGGACTTAATCATGCGTGATACCGCACGCACAGTTGCACGACTGCGTCCGGCAACCATGTCGAGCTTGCGAGCAAGTTTTGCAAAGCGGGACTATATCGAAGTTGAAACTCCAATGCTGCAAACTATGCACGGTGGGGCAGCAGCTCGACCATTCGTAACAGCATCGAATGCCTTCGACATGCAATTGTTCTTGCGGATTGCGCCAGAGCTTTTTCTAAAGCGCTGTGTAGTTGGTGGCATCGAACGCGTATTTGAAATCAATCGCAACTTCCGCAATGAAGGCGCAGACTCTACTCACTCACCAGAGTTTGCAATGTTGGAGTATTACCAGGCTTACGCTGACTACAACGACATGGCGACTCTCACCCGAGAACTAATTCAAGAAGCTGCCCTGGCAGTTCATGGAACTTTGAATTATGAATTAGTTGATGGTGGCACCCGCGATTTATCTGGTGAATGGGACCAAATCTCAGTATTCCCATCTGTCAGTAAGGCAATTGGCAAAGAGATTACTCCGGAAACTCCAATCGAGGAACTTCGCAAACTTTGTGCTGACGCTGGTATCACCCATGATCCAAAGGCAATTCATGGAAAGCTGGTTGAAGAATTGCTGGAACATTACGTTGTTGAACATTTGAAGAAGCCAACATTTGTTATGGATTACCCAGTAGATACTTCACCGCTAGTTCGTGAACATAGAACTCAAAAGGGAACTGCTGAAAAGTGGGACCTTTACATCGATGGCTATGAAGCCGGAACTGGATACTCCGAACTTGTTGATCCAGTGATCCAACGTGAGCGTTTGATGGAACAGTCTTCACTTAAAGCGGGCGGTGATGCCGAAGCCATGCAACTTGATGAAGATTTCTTGCGAGCGCTTGAGTACGGCATGCCACCAACTGGTGGCGTTGGCATGGGTATCGATCGCTTGCTAATGACATTAACTGGTTTGAATATCCGCGAAACTATTTTGTTCCCATTAGTAAAGCCTGAATAGACATGACCGTAACTGTTCGCCCAGCAATAACTGCAGATGTTCTAGCCATTCGTGACTTAGTTGAAAACTATGCCGGTGATGGCCCGCGGCTACTTCGCAAAAACACTGTGACGCTTTATGAAGACGTCCAAGAATTCTATGTAGCCGAACAAGATGGAAAAGTTATTGGTTGTGGCGCACTGCATGTGATGTGGCATGACTTGGGTGAAGTCCGAACTGTTGCTGTTAACCCAACATGCAAGGGTCAAGGTGTTGGTTCCAAAATTATCGATGCCTTAACAAAGCGTGCTACCGAACTTGGACTAACCAGACTGTTCTGCTTAACCTTCGAAACCAAATTCTTTACTAGCCATGGCTTTGCACCAATCGAAGAATCCCCAGTTGATGCCTCAACATATGCAGAACTTTTGCTCTCGGGTGATCAGGGCGTTGCAGAATTCCTGGATCTTGAGCATGTGAAGCCAAACACTTTGGGCAACACCAGAATGCTAAAAAACCTGTAAATTTCGACTGTTCGCTACTGGCAGATAGACCTACATTCAAAAAGTCCATTGAATACGGCAGACCCTGCTGCCAAGCCTTTGCAGGTTTATAAATCCGCAGATGCGCTGTCATGCATTGGCTCTAGCATTGTCTCAAGGCCTAAAAGTTTTAAGGAGTTGCACATGTTCGAGAGATTTACCGACCGTGCTCGTCGCGTTGTGGTGCTTGCCCAAGAAGAGGCACGCATGCTAAATCACAATTACATCGGAACTGAACATATCCTCCTTGGACTTATTCACGAGGGCGAAGGCGTTGCAGCCAAGGCTCTTGAAAGCATGGACATCTCACTTGAAGCAGTTCGTGCTCAAGTTGAAGAAATTATTGGCCAAGGTCAGCAAGCTCCATCAGGTCACATTCCCTTTACTCCACGCGCAAAGAAAGTTCTTGAACTTTCACTTCGCGAAGCATTGCAACTTGGCCACAACTACATTGGCACCGAACATATCTTGCTCGGTCTGATTCGCGAAGGCGAAGGTGTTGCAGCGCAGGTTCTTGTAAAACTTGGCGCAGATCTAAATCGCGTGCGCCAGCAAGTTATTCAATTGCTTTCGGGTTACCAGGGCAAAGAACCACAGCAGCAGGGTGCTGGTCCGGCTGAAGGCACACCATCAACTTCATTGGTACTTGATCAATTCGGTCGCAACTTAACTCAGGCTGCTCG
Organism: Actinomycetota bacterium; assembly: GCA_039800445.1. Classification (GTDB taxonomy): domain Bacteria; phylum Actinomycetota; class Actinomycetes; order S36-B12; family UBA5976; genus UBA5976. The sequence continues at coordinate 1,860 of JBDLQS010000098.1, read as the reverse complement.
CGATGGTCAGCTTGATCCAGTTATCGGACGCGTAAAGGAAATCGAACGCGTAATGCAGGTGCTTTCTCGTCGTACCAAGAACAACCCAGTTCTAATTGGTGAACCGGGCGTTGGTAAGACTGCCGTTGTTGAAGGTCTTGCACAAAATGTTGTTAAGGGCGAAGTGCCTGAAACTCTAAAGGATAAGCAGATCTACTCCCTTGATCTTGGTGCACTGGTCGCAGGTTCTCGTTACCGTGGCGACTTTGAAGAGCGCCTAAAGAAAGTTTTGAAAGAAATCAAAACTCGTGGCGACATCATTATCTTCATTGATGAAATGCACACCCTTGTTGGGGCTGGCGCAGCTGAAGGTGCAATCGATGCGGCGAGCATACTGAAGCCAATGTTGGCTCGTGGTGAACTTCAGACCATTGGTGCCACCACCCTTGATGAGTACCGAAAGTACATCGAAAAGGATGCTGCACTCGAGCGTCGCTTCCAGCCGATTCAGGTTAATGAGCCAACAATCGCTCAGACCATTGAAATTCTCAAGGGTCTTCGCGACCGTTACGAGAATCATCACCGAGTCACCATTACTGATGCTGCATTAGTTGGCGCCGCAACCATGGCTGATCGTTATGTTAGTGATCGATTCTTGCCAGACAAGGCGATTGACTTGATCGATGAAGCTGGCGCACGGTTGCGTATTCGTCGCATGACAGCGCCACCAGACCTACGCGAAATCGACGACAAGATTGCTGCAACTCGTCTTGAGAAGGAATCTGCCATTGATGGCCAGGATTTCGAGCGCGCAGCTTCGCTACGTGATGACGAGAAGAATCTAATTGCTGCCCGTGCCACTCGCGAAAAAGAGTGGAAGGACGGCGACATGGATGTGGTCGCAACTGTTGATGAAGAATTGATCGCAGAAGTACTTGCCGCATCAACTGGAATTCCAGTGTTCAAGCTAACCGAAGAAGAGTCACAGCGACTGCTTCACATGGAAGGTGAACTACACAAGCGGGTTATCGGACAAGAGCAGGCAATCAAGGCTTTGTCTCAGGCGATTCGTCGTACTCGTGCGGGTCTTAAGGATCCAAAGCGTCCGGGTGGATCATTCATCTTTGCTGGACCATCAGGTGTTGGTAAGACCGAACTTTCTAAGACACTTGCTGAGTTCCTATTCGGCGATGAAGATTCCTTGATTCAGTTGGACATGTCTGAGTACTCCGAGAAGCACACGGTCTCTCGACTATTCGGTTCCCCTCCAGGATTCGTTGGCTACGAAGAAGGTGGCCAGCTAACGGAAAAGGTTCGCCGTAAGCCATTTAGCGTTGTGCTCTTCGATGAAGTTGAAAAAGCGCACCCAGATATCTTCAACTCCTTGTTGCAGATTCTGGAAGATGGCCGTCTAACTGATGCGCAAGGTCGCGTTGTTGACTTCAAGAACACAGTCATCATCATGACTACAAACCTTGGAACCAGGGACATTGCCAAGGGCATAAGCCTTGGCTTCGCAGATGGCAATGACACAACAACCTCGTACGAGCGCATGAAGGCCAAGGTAAACGACGAGCTAAAGACTCACTTCCGTCCAGAGTTCTTAAACCGTATCGATGACATCATTGTCTTCCACCAGCTCACTAAGGATCAAATCATTCAGATCGTTGATCTCATGATTGCAAACCTTGATGAGCGTCTACGTGCAAGAGATATGGGAATCGAACTAACAAGTGCTGCGAAGAACTTACTTGCAGACCGAGGTTACGACCCACTACTTGGTGCACGTCCACTACGTCGCACAATTCAACGCGAGATCGAAGATGCACTCTCAGAGCGCATTCTCTTTAGCGAACTCAACGCTGGTGAAATCATCGTTGT
>JBDLQS010000097.1:0-2544 GCA_039800445.1 Actinomycetota bacterium | reverse complement strand
CCATGAAGTTCATGCTTCGAGTTGAAGTGAAAGATGTGTCTGATGATATCGCAATCGTTGGTGCACCTGGCTGGATCGAGTCCGACAAGTATCCGGTTTGGCATTCTTCCGATGCTTTTGTTAACGGCTCATCGGCAAGTGACAAGTATGTTGCAACTAGACCTGCTGACTGGAAAGTTAGTGAACTTTTTGTGCCACGTGCTGACCTCGAAGAAGTTTTGAATCAAGAAACTCAAGTTGGAACTTGGGCCTGGGAAGCACATCGAATTCGCGCAGGTGTTCCGCGCCTTAACTTTGAAACTGATCACAAAACGATTCCGCATGAAGTGGGCTTGATCGGTTCTTCGGTTCATTTGAATAAGGGTTGTTATCGAGGACAAGAAACGGTTGCTCGGGTTTACAACTTGGGTAAACCACCACGTCGTATAGTGCAGCTTGAGTTGGATGGTTCAACTAACGACCTGCCAGCAATTGGTGATGCAGTTTTGCTAGATGGCAAAGAAGTTGGCCGAGTAACTTCGGTGACTCAGGATTACGAAAGCGGTCCGCTGGCCCTTGCTGTCATTAAGCGCTCGGTTCCAACTGACGCAGTTCTGACCGCTGGCACAGTTGCTGCCAGCCAAACCGTAATTGTTGAATAACTTTTTTAGTTAAAACCAGAATGCCTTACTTGATTTGCTGATTAACTTTTCTTGTCGAAAGGTTTTTTGTGACTACATTTGCTGAGTCGATTACGGTTGCTGATCTGGATCGCGATCCGTACCCGATTTATGCCAGGTTAAGAAAAGAAGCGCCAGTAGCCTATGTGCCGGCAGTAAACCTTTGGCTTGTTACTCGAGCCGAAGATGTGGAATTTGTAACTACCCATCCGGATTTGTTTACTGCGCAAGTTAGCGACTCGACACTTGACCGTTCATTTAAAGGCAAGAGCCTGCTCACCATGGATGGTGAAGAACATCTAAACATGCGCAAGAGCCTGGATAGCAAGTATCGGCCACGAACTGTTTCCACTTACATCGATGATTTAGTTACTCCAATTGCAAAAAAGCAGCTTTCGGAAATTGTTTCAAATGATCGTCGTGAGTTAGTCGCCTCATATTTTGAACCAATTTCAGTTCTTGGATTAGGTGCCGTATTGGGGCTTGGGCATCTAAGCGCAGAAACTATGCAGCATTGGTTTCATGGTCTGGCTATGGGCGCTACCAATTTTGAACGAGACCCAGTAAAGCAAAAGATCTCAGATGCTGTTGAAGCAGAAATGAATGACGAGCTTCTGCCGATCATGGAGCGATTGTTAAAAACTCCAGATGATTCAACGATGTCCCATATGTTGCATTCAGGCATGGCACCAGGAGAGCATCGAACTGCGGAATATGTCCTGCCAACTCTCAAGCTCACGATTTTAGGTGGCATGCAGGAACCAGGACATGGAGCCGCGGCAACATTTTTTGCGCTCGCAAGTATTCCTGGTGCATTTGTTCGACTTCGAGAGAATCCTGACCTTTGGGATGACGTGATTCAAGAGGGCTTGCGTTGGATTGCTCCGATTGGAACTCAGACTCGCCAAACCACTCAGGATGTCGAGTTAGGTGGAGTTGTTATTCCGGCTGGCTCAGCCGTTGCCGCAGTGGTGGCAAGTGCATCACGAGATGAAACAGTTTTCTCCGACCCAGATACGTTCGACATGGATCGACCGCGTCAATCCAATGCATCATTTGGGTATGGTCCTCATTTTTGTGCCGGGCATGCATTCGCTCGTGGCTTGGAGCGGATTTCACTTCAGGTTCTAATTGAAGGCTTGCCAAACATTTCACTGCAAAACAGTGATGAAGTTGAGTTTGCTGGCTGGGAATTCCGAGCGCCAACTGCGTTACATGCGAGTTGGTAACTAAACCTCAAGGGTGACAGTCATTGGGCCGTCACAGACTGCACTGATTCGCATATCGGCTCCAAACTTTCCAGTTTCAACCTGAGCACCAAGTTCTCGCAAAGCCTGAACTACGTTTTCAACTAGCGGCTCGGCTTGTGGGCCACGCGCTGCTTGCTGCCAAGTAGGGCGGCGACCATTGGATGTGTCTGCAAAAAGTGTGAATTGGCTGATTGCCAATATTGGCAAGCTAGCGTCGGCTGCGGCTACTTCAACTGACTCAGAGTTAACGGTTTTCCCAGCCACTTTCAAGGCTGCAGATTCAAAGATTCGTAACTTCCAAATTTTGTCTGCCAGGACGGAGCACTTACTTTCATCATCATCTACACTCACACCAATCAGGACGAGCAATCCTGGTCCTTCGAAGGCACCAATAGTTTGACCCTCAACAACAACGCTGGCACCATCAACTCTTTGAACAACTGCACGCATACTCGTATTCTGCCGTGTCTTTGGGGTAGTTCGCATTAGGTGTTCGATACTTGAACGTGGAACGATAGGGGAGTGTCAGTTCCTGTTGCATATGTGGTCCGAAGTGGACTCGTTGAAGGCGCGCACTTTGGCAGTGCCGTTGTTGTAGATGCTCAGGGCAAAGTTGAGTGGTCGATCGGTGATGT
>JBDLQS010000096.1:0-8874 GCA_039800445.1 Actinomycetota bacterium | reverse complement strand
GCCAACTTTGCGCCAGCTTGAACGGCAAACCCAAGCATCATGGCAATTCCGCGAGAGTCAACAACGTCAACCTGAAAATCCACTTTTCGACTAGCTAGCACTGCTGATTCGTAAGTTCCAGATAATTCGCTAGATAAATGCACGCTAACTATTGATTCATGACCGGCGCTATGCAGCTTTTCAAATGCTGCAACAAAGACTTCGGGGTTAGGCCGCGATGTGGTAACGGACTTGCCACTTCGCAATGCAATGGCAACTTCATCAACTGTTATGCCACCGACTTCATTGAAGGCAACACCATTACTAATTACTTGAAGTGGCACAACTTCAACGCCCAGTTCTGCACAGGCTTCAGATGGTAAGTAGCAAGTTGAGTCAGTGACTATGCCAACAGACATTAGTTATCCGAGCACTATGTTTACGAGCTTTGGCGGCTTAACCACAACAACCTTGATGTTCTGGCCAGCAATTGCTTCAATTACAGATGCTTGGCTCATTGCCAATTCCCGCATTTCATCTTCCGTGATGTTTGGAGAAATCTCTAAGCGCTCTTTAATCTTTCCATTTACCTGGATTACACACTGCACAGAATCTTCAACCAAAAGTTTTGGATCAACTGGTGGCCATGGAGCTAGTGCAACAGTTGGCTGGTGTCCTAGACGTTCCCACATTTCTTCAGCGGTGTATGGCGCAACCAAAGAAAGCATGATTGCTACTGCTTCAGTTGCTTCTCGAGCAGCCGGATCAGCCGGGCCACAACCAGAATCGATTGCCTTGCGCGTTACGTTAACAAGTTCCATAGTTCGAGCAACTGCAACATTGAAGCGGTAAGTCTCAACCGCAAGCTGGGCATCATTTAGGGCTTTATGAGTTGCTTTACGTAGCGCTAAGTCGCCTGCAGTGAAATCGCAACCTGCTGCGCTAGTTACATCCCCAGCTAGGCGGTAGGCGCGGGCCAAGAACTTCTTTGCACCACTTGGTGAAACGTCGGCCCAGTCAACATCGTCTTCAGGTGGGCCAGAGAAAACCATGGCAAGACGGATCGCATCAACACCATGGTCATTTAACTCATCACTAAGTTTTACTAAGTTGCCCCGGCTCTTACTCATGGCAGAGCCATCCATCTGGACCATGCCTTGATTCAGTAAGCGCTTGAAAGGCTCTACGAAGTCAACCATGCCCATGTCGTACATGACCTTGGTAAAGAATCGGCTGTAAAGCAGGTGCAAGATTGCGTGCGTGACACCACCGACGTATTGATCGATTGGTAACCACTTCTTTGCCTGGTCTGGATCAAACGGCGCAGTATCTAGTTGTGGATTCAGATAGCGCATGTAGTACCAGGATGAATCAACAAACGTATCCATGGTGTCAGCATCACGTCGCGCTGGACCAGCGCACTTTGGACATGGCACATTTGCCCATTCATCAGCTGCGCCTAGCGGTGAAGTTCCCTTTGGTGCTAGATCAAGTCCGGCAGCATCTGGCAATTTAACTGGCAACTGATCAAGTGGTACCGGAACTTCCCCACACGATGGGCAATGAATAATCGGGATTGGAGTTCCCCAGAAACGTTGACGAGAAATCAACCAGTCGCGAAGACGGTAGTTAGTTGCAGGCTTACCAAGTTTCTTGGCTTCAAGTTCGGAAATGATCTTTGCAATCGCATCAGCTTTACCTAGACCATCAAGGTTTCCCGAGTTAACGTGCGCGCCATCGTCTGCAGTTGCTTCACCGGTGACAGCAGGATCAGTTTCAGATGCCACAACAACACGAATTGGTAAATCAAAGGCTTTTGCAAAATCCAGATCTCGTTGGTCGTGCGCCGGAACAGCCATGATCGCGCCAGTTCCGTAATCGGCAAGTACGTAATCACTTGCCCAAATCTGAAGTCGCTCGCCATTAACTGGATTGATGGCATAGCGATTTAGGAAGACGCCAGACTTTGGACGATCAGTGGCTAAGCGATCCATGTCACTAGTTGATTTAACTTTTTCCAAGTACTCCTGGAACGCAGATTCACTTTCAGTCCCCTGCGCCAATTCGGCAGCAAGTGCCGAGTCAACAGCTACTACGAAGAAAGTTGCGCCATACAAAGTGTCCGGACGTGTTGTGTAAACAACTACAGATTCGTCGTGGCCTTCAATTTCAAAACTAACTTCGGCTCCTTGGGATCTGCCGATCCAGTTGCGCTGCATCAAGAGAACTTTTTCTGGCCACTGGCCTTCAAGTTCCTTCATGTCATCAAGTAGGCGATCTGCGTAATCTGTGATCTTGAAATACCACTGATTCAATTTCTTCTTAGTGACTGCAGAGTCGCAACGCTCGCATTCGCCACCAACAACTTGCTCGTTAGCAAGAACGGTCTGACACGAAGGGCACCAGTTAACTGCGGAATCTTTTCGGTAGGCCAGACCGCGTTCATACATCTGCAAGAAGAACCACTGGTTCCATTGGTAGTACTCGGGGTCGCAAGTGTTTAGAACGCGATCCCAGTCAAAGGAACAGGCATACCTGCGCATTGAAGCTTTTTGAATTGCAATGTTTTCGTAAGTCCAAATTGCAGGACTTTCATTTCGCTTGATTGCAGCGTTTTCAGCCGGAAGTCCAAAAGCATCCCAACCAATTGGGTGCATGACGTTAAAGCCTTGATGCACCCAGTAGCGAGAGATCACATCGCCAAGGGCATAAGCCTCGGCGTGACCCATATGCAGGTCGCCAGATGGATAAGGGAACATATCGAGCACGTATTTAGTTGGACGATTGTCATCCGGTCGGCCTGATCTAAATGGGGCTAATTCATCCCAAACTGGCAGCCATTTCTCCTGAACCGCGTGAACGTCATAGAAATTGGGATCTGGGATAACCTGCTCGCTCATGATCCCTAAGAATACTGGGAAATGCTCTATGTCTAGAATCGGGATTGTGTCTAAGCGCGGGTGGATCTTATTTATCGCGCTAGGAATCATTTGGGGCACGCCTTACCTATTCATCAGAATCGCGGTAGTTGACCTATCCCCTGCCGTTGTGGTTTTTGGTCGAGTCATGATTGCTGCCTTGATCTTGCTCCCGATCGCAATTCATCAAGGACACGCTCGCTCACTTAAAACTCATTGGAAGGGCATTCTGACTTTTGCAGTCATTGAAATGTGTATTCCATTCGGCGCACTAGGTGTGGCAGAGAAAGAAATTTCGAGTTCATTAACTGGGCTGCTCATCGCTACTGTGCCTCTCATTAATGCGGTGATCTCTAGACAGATGGGCTTGGATTCAGTTTGGGATGCCAGAAGAATCATCGGATTGTTCGTTGGGTTCTTTGGTGTTGGAATGCTGGTTGGTTTCGACATCAGTGCAAGCAACTACTGGGCAATAATTCTGTGTCTTGTTGCTGCGACTGGATATGCGCTTGGCCCAATCATCATTACCAAGATGCTTAGTGACGTTGCAAGTATTGGTGTAATCGCCTGGTCGCTATTGGTGGCTGGCTTAATCTACTTGCCAGTTGTTACTTATGAAGTATTAACAGATTCATGGCGAGCGCCAGGAGTTACTGAAGTTTCTCAAGATGCAATTCTTAGTGTTATCGCACTCGGTGTTTTATGTTCGGCGATTGCATTCGTTGCACTCTTTGCACTGATCGCAGAAGTTGGTCCGACGCGAACTACCGTCATCACTTACATCAATCCGGCGGTAGCAATCATCTTGGGAGTCATTGTTCTTAGTGAATCAATAACCACCGGGATTTTGATTGGATTCCCATTAGTTCTAATCGGCTCAGTAATGGCAACTAGAAGAAATGTTGCAACTGTCAGTGTCTCAGCAGCTGAAGAACGTTAACGGGCAGTGAATCCACGGGCATACTGAATCGGCCACGGAATTTCATCTCCAAGGTCTGCTGCTGCTTGAATTGGCCAGCGCGGATTGCCCAACATAGCGCGCGCAATCATTACTGCAGATACAGCGCCATCTGACAAAATCTCTTCAGCTTGTTTTCCAGTTGTGATCATGCCAACTGCGTTAGTAAGGATTCCAGCTTCTTGTTGAATCTGTCGAGCAAACTTAACTTGATAGCCCGGACCAACTTCAATCTTTTGTTCTGGTGAAATACCAGCAGAAGAACAATCGATTAGATCAACACCTCGAGCTTTGAGTTCGCGGGATAAAGCAACTGAGTCATCAATGCTCCAGCCCCCAGCAATCCAATCGGATGCTGAAATTCGAACAAACAAACCATGCGATGCCGGAACAATCAGGCGAACATAGCTTGCAATTTCGCAAAGTAAACGAATTCGATTTTCAAATGAACCGCCGTATTCATCAGTTCGCTTATTCGAAATTGGAGACAGGAACTCGTGTAATAGGTAGCCATGAGCAGCATGAATTTCAACTACGTCAAAGCCGGCACCGATGGCTCGCTCGGCAGCGGCGGCAAATTGCCCTTTGATTTCTTCAATCTCATCAAGTGTCATTTCGCGTGGGGTTGCATAGCCATCAAACGCAACCGCAGATGGAGCTATGGACTGCCAGCCACCAGCACTAGGCGCAACTGAACCACTTTCTTCCCATGGCAAACGAGTAGATGCCTTGCGGCCGGCATGTGCTAACTGAATCCCAGTTTTGACGCCAAAGCGCTGAGCGAATCTTGGCACTTCTGCCCAAACTTGTGCTTGTTGATCCGTCCAAATGCCCGCACAGCGCGGTGTGATTCGGCCTTCTGGTGAAACTGCACTAGCTTCAACCATCACAAGGCCGGCACCACCAGTTATCAGTGAGCCGTAATGAACTGCATGCCAATCTTGAATCACGCCTTCGACTGCCGAGTACTGACACATTGGACTAACCCAAGCGCGATTCTTGAAAGTAACGCCGCCAACAGTTAACTCAGAAAATAACTTGCTCACTTAATCCCCAATGGTTGCGACCATGATCGCCTTGATTGTGTGCAAGCGATTTTCAGCTTGGTCAAAAACCACACTGGCTTCAGATTCAAACACATCATGGGTAACTTCTAATCCATCATGCATTCCAGTTTTATTGGCGATAGCGCGACCCACGGTGGTTTGCTCATTATGAAAACCTGGCAAGCAATGCATGAACTTAGAATTTGGATTTCCAGTTTTAGCCAAAGCCACATCATTTACTTGATAACTGCCAAGAAGTTCAACACGTTCTTTCCAAACTTCTTCGGACTCACCCATGGAAACCCAAACATCAGTATGAATAAAGTCTGAGCCAGGCAGGGCCTCATCCATATCTTCAGTAAACAAGATTGAGCCACCACTCTTGGCCAACAAACTTTGCGCAAGCTCTTGGACTTCAGCAGCTGGCCAAAGTGCCTTAGGCGAAGCAATTCTGATGTCAGACCCAAGCAGAGCAGAAGTAACCAAGAGTGAGTTACCCATATTTGAACGAGCGTCACCAACGTAAGTGAATGAAATATCATTAGGTCGCTTACCTGAGTGCTCAACCATGGTCATAAAGTCAGCCAACATCTGAGTTGGATGCCATTCATCAGTTAAGCCGTTGTAAACCGGAACGCCCGAAAACTCAGCAAGTTCTTCGATCTGGGCTTGAGTCTTGCCGCGATACTGAATCGCGTCGTAATAGCGGGATAAAACTCGCGCTGTATCTGCAATCGACTCTTTATGTCCAACTTGTGAAGACAATCCGTCTAAGTAAGTTGTGTGAGCGCCTTGATCAAAAGCGGCAACTTCAAATGCGCAACGAGTTCGAGTAGAAGTCTTTTCAAAGATAAGAGCAATGTTGCGCCCAACCATGTGCTGAATTTCCCGGCGCTGCTTCTTTTGCGCCTTGAGATCGATAGCTAAATCGATTAGGTAAAGAAACTCTTCGCTCGTGAAGTCAATTTCCTTTAGGAAATCGCGATTCTTCAAATCCATGGTCACTCCGGGGAAGGCTAGAAATAGGAAAGGCTGGGAAACTCTTAAGTCCCCCAGCCTACCCTGCAGAAATTAACGTCCAGTCAAGCTCATGATGTGCTTAACGCGGGTGTATCCCTCAATGGCTTCAGTGGATAGGTCATTGCCATGACCAGAGTGCTTGAATCCACCATTAGGCATTTCAGCAGCTTGCACCAAGTGGCAGTTGACCCAAATTTGGCCAAAGTCCAAGTCCTGTGAAGTGCGGATAACTTTTCCGTGGTTTTCAGACCAGATGGATGCAGCCAAACCAAAGTCAACGTCATTAGCCATTTCAATAGCTTGAGCTTCATCCTTGAAGGTTTGAATTGTTTGAACCGAAGCGAAAACTTCAGTTTGAATCATCTCGTCGTTTTGCTTCAAACCTGCAATAAGCGTTGGTTCAAAGTAGTAACCACCATTTAGACGTTGTGCCTTGCCGCCGGTCAAGATCTCAGCATGACTTGGCAAGCGATCAATGAATCCCTGAACGCGATCAAGTTGGTTTTGGCTATTCAATGCGCCATAGAAATGGTCATCATTTTCCGGTGCACCGAACTTGAACTCAGCAACTTTCTTGGCAAGTGCTGCCGTGAATTCTTTAGCGATGCCTTCCTGCACAATAACGCGAGTTCCAGCAGCGCAGTCCTGGCCAGCGTTGTAAAGGTTAGCCTCGGCAACACCTTGTACGGTCTTTTCGAAATCGCAATCGTCATAAACAATAACTGGAGCCTTACCACCAAGTTCTAAGTGAACTCGCTTCAGATCTGGGGCAGCACTTGCGGCAATTTCCATACCAGCACGAACTGAGCCAGTGATCGAAACAAGGTCTGGGCGTTTGTGCGCCACCATGGCACGACCGGTATCGCGATCACCATAAATAATGTTGGCAACACCAGCTGGCAGATGCTCAGCAAAAATCTCAGCCATGATGCTTGCAGTGTGTGGAGTTGTATCCGATGGCTTCAACACAATGGTGTTACCCATTGCAAGTGCCGGAGCAAACTTCCAAACCGCCATAAGTAACGGGTAGTTCCAAGGTGCAACCTGTGCACAAACACCAACTGGTTCGCGACGAACTGTTGAGTCGTAACCACTTAGGAATTCACCGGTTGACCAACCTGGCAAGTTACGAGCCATAGTTGCATGGAATCGTGTGTGGTCGATGCACTGTGGAAGTTCCGCATCGCGCATCCACCAAAGTGGCTTACCGGTGTTTTGAATTTCGGCAGCAACGATTTCAGCTGAGCGAGCTTCCATGGCATCTGCAATCCGAAACAGTGCAAGTGAACGGTCGGCTGGTGCGGTGCGCTTCCAGCCTAGGAAGGCATCGCTAGCTGCCTTAAATGCAGCATCGACATCAGCTCCGCGGGAAAGTGGAGCGGTTCCGTAAACCTGGCCGATTGCTGGATTCTCAAACGACATAGTTTCGTTGCTTGAGCAATCGACAAACTTGCCGTTGATGAAGTTCTTTAGCGTAGTCATTTCGTTCCTTTACCTAGTTAGCGACTGGCAACGCCAGCTGCAGCTTCCAAAACACATAATGCGCCAAGACGAATCGTTCGTTCATCCGCTGAATCAATCGTGGCATCAATTTCAGTAATGTCCATGCTAGTCACACTCGCGTGAGATGTCGCCAAGAATGTCAGTTCTCTTACGTCATCGGCCGATAATCCACCAGGGGTGGCAGCTGGGCAGGCTGGAGTTACCGCCCGATCACAAACATCAACATCCAAGTCGTAATGAATCTGTCCCCCACTGGCTCCGGCAATGCTGATGGCTTGGGACATGATGTCTTCGAGTGAACGGCTGCGCATTTCGGCTCGAGTAATCACTGTTATGCCGTATTCCTTCACACGACGGGCATACTCCGGAGAATTCGCATAATCACTAATTCCAATTTGAACTATGTGAGTACCTTGCAGTCCAGCGGCAATTAAGCGGCGAACTGGCGAACCATTGCTAATGCCCTCGCGAATATCGTGATGCGCATCAATTGTGATCAAGCCAGCTTTGCCGATTTCATCAGCCCACAAACCTTTGCCAACCGAATATGTAATGGCATTGTCACCACCGAGAGCAACTAGAAGATCTTGTTTACCGCGAAGTTCATCCATCTTTGCGAAAACTCGCGCTTCGCCTTCTTCCCAATCTGGATCAGGAATGTTTCCAGCATCCCGAACTGAAACTGAAGCGATGTCTAAATCATGCGCCCAGGAATAAGTTGAGTACCTATACATAGCCTCACGGATTGCATCAGGAGTTTTGTCTGCGCCAGTTGGCGTAAGCGAAGTTAAGTGCGCACCCACTCCAATAATTGTGATGTTGGTTTTTTCGGCAGTAGAGCCAGCTTCGAGCCAATGCCCTGCACGGGGCCAAAACTCATCAACGGGAAGGTTTGTCATATTCACCCTTTCAACGCCTTAACCATAGCCTTTTGGGAACCTTGAGATCTGGCCTACCGCCTGGAGTAACCTCGATTAGTACTAAACAGCCAAAGGAAACACATGACTTCAGGACCGCGCCCAGTTAGAGCCGCTCGAGGCACTACTTTGACGACCAAAGGGTGGCAACAGGAAGCAGCATTGCGAATGTTGCAAAACAACCTTGATCCAGAAGTGGCTGAATACCCAGATGAATTAGTGGTCTATGGCGGCACCGGTAAAGCTGCTCGTAACTGGGAATCCTTTGATGCAATCGTTCGCACCCTCACCAACTTAGAAAATGACGAAACCATGTTGGTGCAGTCTGGAAAGCCAGTGGGTGTATTCCAAACTCATGAATGGGCTCCACGCGTAATTCTTGCTAATTCAAACCTTGTCGGCGACTGGGCGACTTGGCCAGAGTTCCGTCGCTTAGAGCACATGGGACTGACCATGTATGGCCAGATGACTGCCGGCTCTTGGATCTACATCGGCACCCAAGGAATCTTGCAAGGAACATATGAAACTTTTGC
>JBDLQS010000095.1:0-5462 GCA_039800445.1 Actinomycetota bacterium | reverse complement strand
ATTCGACTTCACCGTAAAACTCGCGCTTTATAACGGCGCGCGAGCGACGGGTTAGTTTTCGATACTCATCAGTTAACTGCTGTCCCCCGCGCAGGCCATATCCAAGTAAGTGTGAGACTCGGCTAATCTCTATCAAGTCGGTTGGCACAGTGTCGGTTGCTCTGCCTCTAACTAACATTGAGGCATTTCTAACCCGCATCACTAATTTCCAGGCCGCTTCTAGTTGGACAAAATCGGATTGTGAGACTAATCCACTCGCTACTTCTTGTCTTAGCGCTGGCATAGTTTCAGTGCTTGTGATTTGAGGAAGTTTAAAGCCGTGTTCGAGTTGTTTGATCTGCACTAACCACTCGATGTCAGACAACCCGCCAGGGCCAAGCTTGGTATGCAACCCAGGATCGACTCCTCTTGGCAATCTTTCCGACTCCATGCGTGCCTTTAGCCTTCTAATTTCGCGAAGTTCTGATTCAGGAAGTCCATCTGGCTTAAAGCGAATTGGATCAATTAACTCAATGAAGTTTTTACTGAGTGTTTCGTCGCCAGCAACTGGTTTTGCTCGAAGCAAAGCTTGGGTCTCCCAGCCAGAAGACCAATTCTGGTAATAAGCCGCAAATGATTCAAGACTTCGAACTAGCGGTCCACTCTTGCCCTCAGGCCTTAAGTCAGCATCGATTGCTAGCTCTGGATCGGTACTTGGTGCCATCAGCAAGGTTCGTAACTCATTTGCAATGCCGTGCGCAGCTTGAGCAGCTTGTTCTGGTGCTTTTGGATCCACAGAGCTGTCGACGTCACCATAAACAAACATCACGTCAGCGTCGCTGCCGTAACTAAGTTCACCGCCACCGTATCTACCCATGGCAATGATGGAAATCTTTGGCGCATCCGGAGTCTGTGAAGATATCGCAGCAAGTGTTCCTGAAATAGTTGCCGTTGTAACTGCTGTTAACTGATTGCCAACAGTTTCAATGTCACTCAACCCAAGAATGTCGGAAGCGCTGATCTTAAACAACTCTCTTCTTCGCATTGCTCGCAAAGCCAACACCGCTTCGGCTGCATCGTCATAGCGCTGGGCTGTAGCCAATGCTTCTTCTAACAGATCCGACTCCACTTTTGGCAGAAGTAATTCTTCAGATGCCAGAAAGTTAACTGCATCAGGTGACTTAAGCAATAAGTCCGTTGCGTACCTGCTTGAACCCAGGATGATTGCTAGACGTTGCGCGGTTGCAGATTCATCGCGTAGCAGCCTGAGGTACCAAGGAGTTGTGCCCAGAGCTTCGCTAACTCTTCTGAACCCAAGTAAGCCCGCATCTGGGTCAGGCGTAGCTGCAAACCATTCCAGCATTACAGGAAGTAAGGTTCGCTGAATAACGGCACGTCTAGTTACGCCCGAAGTTAATGACTCCAAGTGACGCAGTGCGCTATCAGGATCAACATAGCCAAGTGCCTTTAGGCGACTTCTAGCATCATCTGCGGAAAGTTTTGAGTCGCTGCTATCTAGTTTTGCAACTGCTTGTAGCAGCGGTCGATAGAAGAGTTTCTCATGGATGCGTCGAACCTCACGTGCATGCTTTTTCCATTCCTTGGTTAAATCTGCAATCGGGTCCAAAGTGAAACCCATAGATCTACCAAGTCTTCGTTGATCTGCCTCAACAGTTGGCATGATATGAGTTCGGCGCATACGGTACAGCTGGATTCGGTGCTCTAGCGTTCGCAAAAATCGATAAGCGGCATCCAGTGTCGCTGCATCTTCACGTCCAACGTAGCCCCAAGTTGCTAGTTGCTCTAGTGCAATCAAGGTATTTGGATTCCGAACTAACTCATCAGTTCTGCCGTGAACCATTTGAAGTAGTTGTACCGCAAACTCCACATCGCGCAATCCGCCGCGACCTAGCTTTAACTCGCGATCCGCATCTTTAGCGGGCAATAGATCGGTCACGCGCTCGCGCATCGCTTGCACGTCATCAACAAAGTTCGGTCGGCTAGACGCTTGCCAAATCAGAGGTGAGACTGCTGCAACGAAGTCGTTTCCTAAGTCAAAGTCCCCCGCCATTGGACGAGCTTTAAGTAGAGCCTGGTATTCCCAAGTCTGAGCCCAGCGATGGTAGTAATCCAAGTAGCTGTTTAAGGTTCGTACCAAGGCTCCAGATTTACCTTCTGGGCGAAGCGCGGCATCAACATCCCAAATGCTTCCTTCGGAGGTAACAGCAGAGCATGCCTGAATCAGCGCCTTAGCGATTTCACTGCCTATGGTGATTGCTTCTTCGTCGGTTGCGCCGGATGCTGGCTCAACTACAAACATGACGTCAACATCACTTACATAGTTAAGTTCTCGAGCGCCACATTTTCCCATAGCAATTACAGCCATTCGGACTTTGTCATCATCCTTAACGTTTGAGCGAGCAATAACTAATGCGCTTGCAATTACTGCGTCAGCTAAGTCGCTTAAGGCTTGGGCAATTCCCGGCAGAATCGTAGTACTTTCAGTTCCGGCTCGAAGATCAACTGCAGCAATTGCGCAAACTTGGCGACGATAAGCAATTCTTAGTGCCAAAAGCGCTTCATCCCAGTTCAGCGTCGTTACGGCCGCCAGTAAATCACCAAGCATCTGAGCGGATGTTGGCACATCAGTTGTCTCTAATGCGTAATTGATCTGGGATGTATGGCGCTCTAAGTGTTCTGCAATCGCTACCGAAGATCCCAGCAAAGTTGCTAGGTCACGAAACTTTTCTTCACCTAGAGAATCGATGTCGAGTCCACCGGAGGCAATTACTTTTGCCAGCGCAGCAAGTGAGGCATCAGGGTCTGGCGAATCCTTAACAAATTCCAATTTGGCATCTAGCGCAGGTGCACTACTCAGAATATTCTGGCAGGCCTGAGTGTTTGCAAAACCCATACGAGCCAGGCGGGCAAGTTGAGTAGATCCGCGTGCTTCACTCACAGCGCTTTAGCCTGTTGGTCCTTAACCAATTGTGCCCAAGCTTGAAATGCTGGCTTCCAGGTCTTGATCAATTCTGCTTCGGCGGCCGCAACTTGCAGACAGGCCTGTTCAATAGTGTGATCTAGCTTCGCTAATTCATCATCCGTTGCAGCCCATGATGAAAAAATCGCCGAATCAATTTCTGGATGGAATTGCACACCATAGACATTTTCACCGAGTCGAAAAGCTTGCACGGGGCAAACATCGTTGCCAGCTAATACAACAGCTTCGTCTGGTAGATCAGTTATGTAATCCTTATGCCATTCTGCGGCGATAACATCTTTGCCAGCCAGGTGACCAAACACTGCATCTTGATTCGCATCAGCAGTTACCCGAAATGACGCAACACCAATTTCTGGAACTGGAGTTGGACCAACTTTGCCATCAACGGCTGCTGCAAGCAGTTGTCCGCCAAGGCAGATTCCAAAAAATGGAATGTCGTTGGCAACTACATCTTTCATAAGAGACCGAGTATCAATTAGCCATGGGAATTCAATATCGTCATTTGCTCCCATGTATCCACCCATAGTTATGGCACCTGAATACTTAGCTGGCAACGAAGCTGGCACGGTTTCACCGCGATAAGCGTGAATTACCTCTACATCTACGCCGACTTCACTTATCCATTCACCAACGAGGGCTACCGGATCGTCGATCTCATTTTGAATTACAAGTACTAATGGCCTCATTTAAAGCACCGGCAAATACTTATCAAGTTCATATGTGGTCACCTGTGATCGATACTCTTCCCATTCAGCGCGCTTATTGCGTAAGAAAAAGTCAAACACATGTTCACCAAGAGTTTCGGCAACTAACTCACTTTTTTCCATGACCTTGATAGCGTCACCCAGGGACTGTGGAAGTGGTGCAATTCCGAGAGCGGCGCGCTCTGGTTCAGAAAGTGACCAAACATCATCTTCAGATCCTGGTGGAAGTTCATATCCCTCTTCGATGCCCTTCATGCCAGCTGCCAACATCAAGGCGAATGACAAGTAGGGGTTGCAAGCCGAATCTAATGATCGGAATTCGATTCGAGTTGAGTTACCCTTCGTCGGCTTATACATAGGTACCCGAATCAGAGCTGAACGATTGTTGTGACCCCAACAGATAAATGATGGTGCTTCCCCACCACCGCTTAGGCGCTTGTAGGAGTTAACCCACTGATTCGTCACAGCTGTAATTTCTGGGGCGTGCTTTAGCAAGCCCGCAATGAACTGTCGCCCAGTCTTTGATAGTTGGTAATCAGCGCCAGCTTCATAGAACGCATTTCGGTCACCTTCAAACAAGGAAAGGTGGGTGTGCATACCTGAACCTGGGTATTGCGCGAACGGCTTTGGCATGAATGATGCGTAAACACCTTGGGCCAAGGCCACTTCTTTCATGACAACTCGGAAAGTCATGATGTTGTCTGCAGTTGTTAAAGCATCTGCATAGCGTAAATCGATTTCTTGCTGACCTGGTGCACCTTCATGGTGACTGAACTCAACTGAGATACCCATTGACTCAAGCATGGTGATTGCCTGACGTCTGAAGTCATATCCGACGCCGCTTGGGGAATGGTCGAAGTAACCGACTTCATCAACTGGAACTGGCTGTTGACCTTTTTCTGGTTGGTTCTTGAATAAGAAGAATTCGATTTCTGGATGGGTATAGAAAGTGAAGCCTTTGTCGGCAGCCTTGCTTAAGGCGCGAGTCAGTACGTGCCGTGGATCTGCCCAAGATGGTGAACCATCTGGCAACTGAATGTCACAGAACATGCGCGCGACACTGTTCTCTTCACCGCGCCACGGCAGGATCGAAAAAGTTTCAGGGTCTGGCTTGGCCAGCATGTCGGATTCATAAACTCGGGCAAAACCTTCGATGGCAGATCCATCAAAGCCAATACCTTCAGAAAAGGCGCCTTCTAGTTCAGCTGGTGCAATCGCGACTGACTTGAGGGTGCCCAATACATCTGTGAACCACAGCCGCACAAAGCGAATGTCGCGTTCTTCGATGGTACGTAATACAAATTCTGTTTGCTTATCCACTAGACCATGATGAAGCCCTTGCGTTACGGCTGTGTTACATGGCAACTCGAACTGCATTTATGCTGTATCTGTGCCACAAATTCGCTTGGCTTTAGCGCAACTTAACCCTGTCGTCGGTGACTTGATTGGCAATAGTGCCAAGTGTCTCGAGGCTGTTAAGAATGCTGCTGCACAAGGTGCCGACGTTGTAGTACTTCCGGAAATGATCATCACTGGATATCCAGTTGAAGACTTGGCCCTTCGGCCCTCATTTCAAAATGCATCTGAGCTAGCTACTAAGGATTTTGCGCTGGCACTCAAAGCAGCGGGACTCGGCGAAGTCTTGGTATTTGTTGGCTACCTGCGACGGACCAACGACACTGAAGCCAAAACCTTAGGCGTTCCGCGTGGCGGTCCAATGAACTGCGCGGCAGTTATCTACGACGGCAAGATCCAAACTAGTTACGCCAAGCATCACC
>JBDLQS010000094.1:0-3033 GCA_039800445.1 Actinomycetota bacterium | reverse complement strand
AAGACTCGAAGACAAAGATTCGCGAGCACGATGCGAACTCTCACCTTGGTGGGCAGGGAGCAAGACCCGAAGCGGCAAACGTCGCTTCGACCCATTAAGAAAAGAGATGCCATGTTAGGCACAGTCAAGTGGTTCAACCAGGAAAAGGGCTATGGCTTCGTAGAAGTTGATGGCACTGATCGCGATGTATTCCTTCATTACTCAGCTATTGAGGTTGATGGATTCAAGACCCTGGAACAGGATCAGCGAGTTGAGTTCGAAATCGGCGAAGGCCCAAAGGGTCCTCAGGCAGAGCACGTACGCCCGGTTTAAGACCAACACCTTATACAAAAGGACTCGAGATTTTCTCGGGTCCTTTTGTTATGCCTAGTTGTTATGGCTAGGTCACCCATTCCAAGTTGGCTTTATCGAAATAGGCTAGGGGCATGTCAGATAGCGATGAGTTACGCCAGCAAATAATCGATAAAGCAGTTGTCCATGGCAAGGTAATTCTTTCCAGTGGCAAAGAAGCTGATTACTACGTTGACTTGCGACGAGTAACGCTTGATTCCGAAGCTGCGCCAATCATTGGTCGCGTCATGTTGGAACTGACAAAAGATTTGCAGTTTGATGCAGTTGGCGGACTAACACTTGGTGCAGATCCAGTAGCAACTGCAATGCTTCATGCCGCAGCAGCGCAAGGTCGCAAACTAGATGCCTTCGTAGTTCGCAAGGCTGAAAAGGCACATGGTCTGCAGCGACGTATCGAAGGTCCAGATGTTAAAGGCAGGCGCGTACTTGCTGTCGAAGACACCAGCACAACAGGCGGATCAGTCTTAACTGCAGTTGAGGCTCTGCGTGAAGCGGGAGCTGAAGTTGTGGCAGTTGCAGTAATTGTGGAACGTGCCGCTGCGCCGGCAGTTGAAGCTGCTGGACTTAAATATTTATACGCTTACAACTTGCCAGATCTAGGACTTTGATTTATTCAGCATCTGACGAACGACTGCTAGGCCTGCTGGAATCAAAGTAAGAAGTACAAATCCCATAAGCACGTATTCGATATTGTCTTTAACAACTGGAATGTTTCCGAAGTAGTAACCAGCAAGGGTGAGGGTTACTGCCCACAAGATGCCACCGATGGTGCTGTAGATGGCGTAAACCCGGAAGTTCATTCGTGCTACGCCAGCAACACCCGTGATCACGGGGCGGACAACTGGAACGAAACGTCCTAGGACGATTGCTGGAGCACCGTATTTTTCAAAAAAGTTTTGAGTTTTAACGACATACTCTTGCTTGAATATTCGAGAGTCTGGTTTAGCGAAAAGCTTTGGCCCAAACTTCGCACCAGTCCAGTACCCCAGCAAGTTTCCTGCGATTGCTGCGATGGACAAGAAAACTAGAGCCAGCCAAACTGGGGTTGCGATAAATCCAGTGGCGAGAAACAGTCCAACTACAAACAACAGGGAATCGCCAGGAAGCACTAACCCAATTAGCAACCCACATTCAATGAACAGAATTAGGCAGGCCACCAAAAGTGCAAACCCACCAAGTCCTTTGAGCAAACCTTCAGGGTCTAGAAATCCTGCAGCTTGGATTGAGGTTGCGAATTCGAAGGGGGTAGTTGCAATCACCATATGACTGTACCCGTGACACAATAAGAACGTGGGCAGCGGCAAGCCCAAGCCCACAGATTAATTGATTCCAGGAGTCTGACAAATGCCTATTGCTAGCCCAGAGATTTACAACGAAATGCTTGATCGCGCCAAGGCTGGCGCATTTGCTTACCCCGCAATTAACTGCACATCCTCACAGACCATTGTTGCTGCCATCCGAGGTTTTGCTGAAGCTGAAAGCGATGGCATAGTCCAGGTTTCGTGGGGTGGCGCTGAGTTTGCCTCCGGCCAAGGCGTAAAAGATATGGTCATTGGCTCAGTGGCGCTTGCCGAATTCGCGCACGCAGTCGCGAAGGGTTACGGCGTAAATATTGCACTTCATACTGATCATTGCCCCGCTGAAAAGCTCGATGGCTTTATGCGTCCACTAGTTCAGATTTCTGCTGGCCGCGTTAAGGCTGGCCAAGAGCCACTATTCCAATCACATATGTGGGATGGTTCTGCGGTTTCAATGAAAGAGAACCTGGCTGTTGCTGATGAGATGTTGGACAAGTGCGCAGCAGCTCGAACCATTCTTGAAATTGAAATTGGCGTAGTTGGCGGCGAAGAAGACGGCATCGAAGCCTCACACGATGCCAAGTTGTTCTCAACCCCAGAAGACGCACTAGCTATGGCAGATCGTCTGGGCCTTGGTGAACGTGGTCGCTACTTAGTAGCAGCAACTTTTGGAAATGTTCATGGCGTCTACAAGCCAGGCAACGTAGTACTAACCCCAGGCATCTTGAAAGAACTGCAAGATGCGGTGCAGGCAAAGCACAATACTAAGGACAAGCCACTTGATTTGGTTTTCCACGGCGGTTCCGGTTCATTACTTTCCGAAATCCGTGAATCACTTGATTACGGCGTGATCAAAATGAATATCGATACTGATACCCAGTACGCATTCACTCGTCCAGTTGCAGATCACATCTTCAAGAACTACGACGGCATCTTGAAGATCGATGGCGAAGTTGGAAACAAAAAGATTTACGACCCACGGGCATTTGGTAAGGCTGCTGAAGCTGGCATGGCAGCTCGCGTTGTTAAGGCTTGCGAAGATCTTCGCGCAACCGGAACGCGTATCAAGTAATGACAATCGGACAAGATTTACTCGATGGCCCACCGCCAACACTCTTACCAGCAGACAACCGTGCGTTAGAAGCAATCGCAGCGGGAAAATCTCCAGAAGCAGTAGCTGCCGAATTTCCAGAAAGCAGTTTGGCTTGGGCTGCGCTTGCTGACCAAGCTTGGAATGAAAAACGAATTATTGAGTCATATGCTTTTGCCCGCGTTGGATATCACCGCGGACTGGACTCACTTCGCAAGAATGGCTGGAAGGGATTTGGTCCAGTGCCCTGGAGTCATGAACCAAATCGCGGATTCCTGCGCTGCTTAAACGCCC
>JBDLQS010000093.1:0-4726 GCA_039800445.1 Actinomycetota bacterium | reverse complement strand
TCACCAAGTGCGGCGCCATGAATCTTGCCAGTGTTCTTTAAGTTTGGAGCTGGCCAACCAATAATGTTCCGTACCCGAATCAAAGTTGGCTTCTCGTGTTGTGCTACTGCGGATGCGATCGCAAGATCCAATGACGTAACATCAATTTCGCCGCTGGCCAGCATCTCTACATGACTGACATTCCAGCCATACGATGAATAACGAGCAAGGACGTCTTCGCTAAATGAAACGGCAGTATCGCCCTCAATGCTGATGTGATTATCGTCATACAGCACCACCAAGTCACTCAACTTTTGATGTCCAGCGAGCGAGGATGCTTCCGAAGTAACACCTTCTTGTAAACAGCCGTCTCCAGCGATTACCCAGATTTTGTGATCGAAGATACTGTGACCCTTTGCCGCCCCTGGATCCAACAAGTTGCGAACGTAACGAGCATCCATTGCCATACCTACAGCAGTTGCCAGTCCAGTTCCAAGCGGTCCGGTGGTGGCTTCAACACCCGCAGTATGACCAAATTCTGGGTGACCAGGAGTCTTGCTTTCCCAAGTTCTAAAGGACTTTAGATCATCTAATTCCAGACCGTAACCGCTTAAGAAAAGTTGGGTGTAGAGCGTGATGCTGCTATGGCCATTAGAAAGTACGAACCGATCTCGCCCTAGCCACTTTGGATCGGTTGGATCATGTTTCATCCATTTCTGGAACAGCAGGTAAGCCATAGGTGCCAAACTCATTGCAGTACCAGGATGACCGTTGCCTACTTTTTGGACACTATCCATCGCCAGGGCGCGGGCTGCGGTAACGGCTTTGTCGTCTAAATCTGTCCAGATGAATTTGCTCACGACCCAAGGTTATCTACTGGGCGTTCGCGACTCGCGGTAGGCGCAGGTAGGCTCATTATGTGTCATCGCAACTAAACGATTTGAGTCCAGCCAGCTCAGAAGTTGCCGATTGGATCACGCCAACTTGGCGGGCTTATTTAGCCCTAACAAAGCCAAGAATCATCGAATTGCTTCTGGTCACCACAATTCCAACTATGTTTCTGGCAGCAGGAGGCTTTCCGGACTGGGCGCTAGTTTGCTGGACACTACTAGGCGGAACTTTGGCTGCTGGTGGAGCCAATGTCTTGAATTGCTATTTGGATCGAGACATTGATGCGTTGATGCATCGAACCGCACACAGGCCTTCGGCTACTGGACAAATTTCCGGTCCGCGCATCGTAGTCTTTGGCTTGGTACTTTCAACGCTTTCAGTTTTGGTTCTTGGCGTCACGGTCAACCTACTATCCGCAGCTCTAGCTGCATTCGCGATTGCGTTTTATGTGGTCGGATACACGATGTTGCTTAAGCGCAGAACTTCACAAAACATTGTTTGGGGTGGAGCTGCTGGATGCATGCCTGTGCTAATTGGCTGGAGTGCGGTAACTGGATCGCTTTCTTTAACACCAGTCATCCTTTTTCTAATTGTTTTCTTTTGGACGCCACCGCACTATTGGCCACTCTCGCTTCGATATAAAGATGATTATGCAGCGGCAGGTGTTCCGATGTTGCCCGTTACAGATACACCTCATGTTGTTGCAAAGCAGATCATTATCTATTCATGGGTCATGGTTGCAACGACTTTAGTTTTGATTCCAATCGCAAGTATGAACTGGCTCTATTCAGCGATTGCAATTGCAAGTGGTGCGCTGTTTCTTTACGAGGCATATGCATTGCGCACCAGAGTGCGAAAAGATGTTGATGATTTGAATCCAATGCGACTTTTTCACTGGTCTATCTCGTACCTATCTCTGATTTTTCTTGCAATAGGTATTGACCCGTTTCTGTAAATCAGCCTCTGGTGTTACGAGCCAGGTAGAACTTCACGGTAAAGATCCATAGCAAACATGCGCCTAATACGTGTACTGCGACTAATCCCCAAGGTAGGCCAGTGAAGAACTGGGTGTAACCGACAAACCCTTGCGCTATACAAATACCAAACACAATCCAGGCTTGCTTGATTACTGGTTTCGGAGCTGAGGTAGCAAGAAGTGAAATCAACAGTCCGATGGTTAAGCCCAGGAAAAGCCACACTGTCGCAGCGTGAATAGTCGTTATGTTCTTAAACTCAAAGCCAAGGCGAACTACGTCGTTGGTGTCGCCAGCATGTGGGCCTGACCCCGTTACCAAAGTACCAATACCTATTACAAGCAAAGCTAACCAGACATGAATACGCATACCTATGTGAATTGGTTTGGCAACTTGCAATGTAACAGGGCGATCATTTGCCTCTTGTGCCTTAACCAGCAAAACAACAGCAACGGTAATCAGTCCAATTGAAACCATGAAGTGCGCTGCCACGATCAATGGGTGTAAACCGGTCAACACTGTTATTCCACCCAAGACTGCCTGCACGAGAATTCCAACAAGCACGCCAAGCGCCAAAACCGTTAGTGAGCGTCGTTTGTTGTGACCTGACAACTTTCGCTCACGATTGTGCTTAAAGACTGCGAACAGCGAAGCAATAGCAACTATTAGTAGGACAAAGGTGAGCAGTCGATTGCCAAACTCGATGTACTTGTGAAATGCCTCAGTTTGATCCGAAGTTGGTGTGATCGAGCCTTCTACGCACTCTGGCCAAGTTGGGCATCCAAGCCCTGATGCGGTCAGGCGAACCGTGGCTCCGGTCAGGACAATGCCAGCCTGCGCGATCACGTTAAATATAAGGGTCCGACGTTGCCAGTTATGGAGTTTTGGGGGAGTCACTCTTACAGCCTAAAGGGCTTATCTACTTAGTGCTTATTGGGTAGTTGGACCGACACGACCCCGAAGGTGCGAAACTGGCTGATATACGCAACAATGAAGTTGTGAAATTCGAAGGATCCGCCGCCGCCACAGTAGCGCGCACCCTTTTGCAGGCAGGACCTTCTACTGCCACCGATGTAGCCCAGACTCTAGGCCTTTCTGGGGCAGCCGTGCGGAAGCAATTGGACCTGTTACTTGAAACTGGATTGGTTGAATCAAGCGAGCGCGCACCGTACGGTCCGGCTGCACTTGATTCAAAGCGAGGCCGAGGTCGACCTTCACGGGTTTTCATGCTCACAGCTGCCGGACGCGCAAGATTTGGTCAGCATCAGGAGAGTTTGGGCTTGAGCGCCGTTAAGTATTTGAACACCACTGCTGGTTCCGGCGCGGTTACCGAGTTCGCGAGCTCAATCGCAAAAGATTTCGTAAGTCGCCACAAAGAGATTTCGAAACTTGAAACTATTGAAGAGCGAGCGGTCGCGTTGATTGATGCACTCAATCAAGATGGTTTCGCAGCAACGGAAACACCAGGCCTGTACGGGTCCACACAGATTTGCCAGCACAACTGCCCAATGGGTGATGTTGCTGTCGAATTCCCAGCACTTTGCGAAGAAGAGACAAAGGCGTTCTCCGAATTAACCGGTGTACACGTAACTCGCTTGGCAACAATTGCAAAGGGAAATGCAGTTTGCACGACATTAGTTCCACACACACGAAGGGAAAACGCATGACAACCCAACAGGAACATCTAGACGCGCTCGGAAATTACGAGTTTGGTTGGCACGACAATGATCTAGCTGGAATAAACGCGCGACGAGGTATTGACGAATCAGTCGTTCGTAACATCTCTGGCTTAAAGAATGAGCCACAGTGGATGCTAGATCTTCGCCTAAAGGGCCTTGGGTTGTTTGGCAAGAAGCCAATGCCTAACTGGGGTAGTGACTTGTCGGGTATCGATTTCGACAACATCAAGTACTTCGTGCGTTCAACTGAAAAGCAAGCCACCAGTTGGGATGACCTGCCGGATGACATTAAGAACACCTACGATCGTTTAGGTATCCCTGAGGCTGAAAAGCAGCGCCTAGTTTCTGGTGTTGCTGCGCAGTATGAATCAGAAGTTGTTTATCACAAGATCCGCGAAGACCTGGAAGAGCTGGGTGTAATTTTCGTAGACACTGACACAGGTCTGCGCGAGCACGAAGAGCTTTTCAAAGAGTACTTCGGAACCGTTATTCCAGTTGGAGATAACAAGTTTGCCGCGCTAAACACTTCGGTTTGGTCAGGTGGATCGTTCATTTACATCCCAAAGGGTGTGCATGTTGACATTCCATTGCAGGCTTACTTCCGAATCAACACAGAGAACATGGGTCAATTCGAACGAACCCTAATCATCGTTGACGAAGATGCTTATGTTCACTACGTAGAAGGTTGCACTGCGCCTATCTATTCAAGTGATTCACTGCACTCAGCTGTTGTAGAGATCATTGTTAAAAAGGGTGCGCGCTGCCGTTACACGACGATTCAAAACTGGTCGAATAACGTTTACAACTTGGTAACCAAGCGTGCTGTTGCTCATGAAGGTGCAACCATGGAATGGGTCGATGGAAACATTGGCTCAAAGGTAACCATGAAGTACCCAGCAATCTGGCTACAAGGTCCACATGCAAAGGGCGAAACACTTTCCATCGCATTTGCCGGTGAAGGTCAGCATCAAGATGCTGGAGCCAAGATGGTTCACGCTGCGCCATTTACCTCCTCATCAATCATCAGCAAGTCTGTAGCTCGTGGTGGCGGCAGAACTTCATACCGTGGCTTAGTCCAGGTCCTTGAAGGTTGCCATGGCAGTAAGAGCACCGTTAAGTGTGATGCCTTGCTAGTGGATGACATTTCACGTTCCGACACATATCCGTACGTTGATGTCCGTGATGATGATGTTTCGTTAGGTC
>JBDLQS010000092.1:0-10639 GCA_039800445.1 Actinomycetota bacterium | reverse complement strand
ACATCTGAATGTAATTCAGGAGCGTGCAGCGGAATTTTTCTGGGACGGGGTTTCGATAGAGCAGACGATGTAATTGCCCACGAACTTGCACATGGTGTGACTTATGCTCTGGCGTTTAATTCAGCAATGGCAGATAACTCTGATACAGCGGCACTAAGTGAAGCAATTTCAGATATCTTTGGCGAAGCAATGGATCAACTAAATGTCGTTCCTGGTGAAGCTGCAGATCCAGCTTGGACTATGGGTGAAGATGCTCAGGCAGGCGGATATCGAGACTTGCGAAATCCAGAAATTTCGAAAATTGATAAGAAATGGGCTTCGAGAGATAGCCACGACAACAGCGGCCCAGTCAATCGACTTGCGTTCTTGCTCGCCAACGGAGGCAAAGTCGGCGAAGTAAAGGTCAAAGCACTGGGTTCAACTGCAAATTCAGTCACTAAGAATAATTTGTGCGATGCACCGGGTGAGTGCTTAGGAACGGTCCGCATGTCACAACTAGTTTTTGCCACCACGAGTAACCTAACTGCAACCGCAAATTTTTTTGATTTTGGAAAACAGATGATGAATACCTGCAGTGCATTTGTCGCAAATGGCACCGCGGGCTTTAAGAAATCAACTTGTAAAAATATTGGTACCGCACTGAAGGCTCAAGGTTTCACAAAGCTACGCGTCACAAAAACTACGAAGTTGGGCACTGTTGCAAGTGGCGCAGAAACCACAATCACTGCAATGGTTTCAAGCGCTACGGGTTCTCCAGCTGTAGGTCAGGAAATGCAACTTCAGGTAAAGCGCGGCAATAAATGGAAGACCATTGCTAACGCTAATTCAGACGGAACTGGTGTAGTTGAATTCGTTGCCACCTGGAATAATTCAGCTACATATCGAATCATCACCAAAACAAACGGTGGGGTATTTGCGACAAATGGCAAACCGACAAAGGTAAAGGTTAGTTAGATTTTCCGTGCACGTTTTGCATGGCCCAGGCATACATTGCAATAGCTCCGGCTGCAGATGCATTCATTGATCTAGTAGAACCACTTTGAGTAATTCCTAAAATCTGCGAACATGCTGCGATGCCTTCAGGGGATAGTCCTGGTCCTTCTTGGCCAAAATATAAAACACAAGCTTCTGGCAAAGTTGCATTTTCGATGTTGCCGCAACCAGGTACATTATCAATTCCAATGATTGGGACTTGGTTAGCTTCAGACCATTCCACAAATTCTGCAACAGTTGGATGATGCATTAAATGCAGATAGCGATCGGTAACCATTGCACCGCGTCGATTCCAACCCTTTTTGCCAACAATGTGAACTGCAGAAACGTTAAAGGCATTTGCGGTTCTAACTACTGATCCAATGTTTAGATCATGCTGCCAATTCTCAATTGCGATATGAAGTTTCGCCCGAGAGGTATCAAGGTCGGCAACAATTGCCTCAACGGACCAATAGCGATACTTGTCAACGACATTGCGACGATCACCAAGCTCTAAGAGTTCTGGATCGAAGTACGGTTCAGTTGGCCACGGTAAGGGATGCGGTCCGACTCCAACTACCGGATAAAACTCGCCCGGACCTAAGTCGCCACGATCAGGTGCTTCAGTCATTTAGGACTTAAGCGCTCCAGCAATTGCTGCAGTGTGCTCATGAGTTGAACCACAGCAGGAACCAATGGCATTGATTCCAAGTGCCTTCATCTCTGAGGCAAACTCACCCATTTCAGCTGGCGTGCCGGTGTAAACAAAGTCCGCACCAACCAACTGTGGCAAACCAGCATTGGACTGAATGAATACGTGCACATCAGCAGGCTTTGCATCTGCAAGCTCACTGGCGATTACTCGCATTTCGTCAGTGCCACGACCACAGTTTGCGCCAATTAAACGAACACCCATTGCAGCAATCTCGGTAATTGCTTGGGCTGGCTTAACACCCATCATGGTTCGAAGGTTTGTATCGAAACTTAAAGTAGCCACAATTGGCATACCTGGCGCAACCTCTTGAGCAGCAGCAACAGCTGCAGCAACTTCACCAAGATCACTCATAGTTTCAATCAAAATTGCATCACAGCCACCGGCCACAAGTCCCTTAATCTGGTCAGCAAAAAGTTCTTTGCCAGATTCTGGAGTTAAAGTCCCCATAGGTTCCATCAATTCACCCGAAGGACCAACATCTCCAAAAACAAATACGTTTTCATATTTGTCGGCAACTGATCGGGCAACTTCAGATCCAGCTTTGTTTAGTTCAAAGACTCGGTCACCAAGGTCATGCATTTCCAGACGACCTTTAGTTCCACCAAAAGTGTTCGTAGTCACCACGTTTGAACCTGCAGCTGCATAGCCATCTAAAACAGAGGCAACCTTTGCAGCTTCATCAACGTTCCATAGTTCTGGCGCACCGCCATCAGTTAATCCAAGATCCTGCAGCGCAGTACCCATGGCACCGTCACCAACAAGTGTGTTACCGGCATCTAGCCACTCATATACGTTTGCCATGTCTACCCCTTAATTAGGAAAGTTTTTCGAGCATTGCTTGTAGTGCTGTTTCATCAAGAGTATTTTCGAGTTCAGCGCTGATACGTTCAGCTACCTCGGCGGGTTCGCCATCGGCAGGGGTCCAGTCGCTTCTAATCCAACCATCTAGATAGGCATCTGCATCAGCGGCATCTAATCTCATTGCGGCTTCATCGATTGCTTCTTGAAAGCGACTGGCCAGCGAGACTTTTACGGTCTCTTCGCCACTTCGAGCCACGACCATTGAAGGAAAGTCTCGCCAATAGGTAATTTGATACTCAGCCATTTCCTTATTCTACGGCGAAGACCGATAGCAGCGACCGCTAATGTTGCATACGTGAAGCGGGTATTGATTATTCATGGCTGGGGCAACGAACGCCCTGATGGTCACTGGCATCGGCTGTTAGCCACAGCCCTTCGCAAAGAAGGTCACATAGTTGCCTACCCGCAATTGCCAGATACCGAATTGCCCAGCTTGGCTAAATGGCTTGCGGTCTTGAAAGTGGAACTCGACCTACTCAATGAAGCCGGCGATGGCGAACTTATTGTGTTCGGACATTCCCTTGGGTGCCTAACTTGGCTGCATATTTCCCAGAACAACATTCTTAGGGAACAAGCCTCTCGAGTGATGTTGGTAGCTCCAGCAGATCCAGATTTGTGCGGAGAAGTTCCAGATTTTCAAATGGACCTCTCCGCTCTAGCAGTAAAGGTAGCCGCACATAAAGCAGCCGAGTCGACCCTGTTAGTTGGTAGTGATTCAGATCCTTGGCTGCCAAAGGGAATCGAAGCTACTTATGCCACACCGTTAGATCTGCCATTCGTGTCAATTCAAGGTGCCGGACATTTTGCAGTTGAAGAAGGTTGGACTCCTTGGCAGGGTGTCATCAATTGGGTTAATGATGCAAACACTGATTTATCGGTGCGATAAAAATGCTGGCTGACCTTAAACGACTTTGGCTTGTGCCTGCCTTTAAGACTTTGTTGATCGCTCGAATCATTTCAAATTTTGGAAATGGCCTTGGACCAATTGCATTGGCATTTGGTGTGTTGAGCTTGGAAGAGGCAACCGCTTCTTCATTGAGTATTGTCATGGCCGCACAAATGGGCCCCATGGTTTTGTTCATGCTCTTTGGTGGAGTAATTGCGGATAGATTCCCCCGAGCAATGGTGGTTGGAGTCTCTGACGTTCTACTTAGCGCCTTTGTTATCGCCAATGGAATCATGCTGATCAATGGCACCGCAACCGTGTTTAGTTTGGCAGTCATCGCCTTTATTAGCGGTTCGCTCAATGCATTGTGGTGGCCAGCTTTTGCAGGGTTGATGCCAGAGATTGTTGCCGAGGAAGATTTGCAGTCCGCTAATGCGGTAGTTGGATTAGGTGCCAATGGCGCAAACATCGTGGGAACTGTTGCAGGAGGAATTCTTGTGGCTGGAATAGGTGCGGGCTGGGCAATGGTCGCGGACGGAATTAGTTTCTTGATTGCTGGCTTACTAGTTTTCACTCTGCGTAAATATGGAAAAACTCGAGTTCAGACCGAACATTCACCAACCGTCTATGACGATCTAATCCATGGCTGGAAAGAATTTTCAAGTAGAAGTTGGGTTGTTGCAGTTGTTGCGGGCTATGCAATCCTGAACATGATTTTTGAAAGTGTCTTTGCAGTCGTTGGCCCGGTGCATGCTCAACAAGAACTTGGTGGCCCAAAACCCTGGTCCTGGATTTTGGCAGCACTATCTGCCGGCATGATTGCTGGAGTATTAGTTTCACTAAAGATTCGACCAAAGCATCCGCTATTGATCGCGATCAGTGCACAAGTTGCAGTTGCAGGCTGGATTTTAACGATGGGTGTAACTAACTGGGTTCCACTAATCATGGTGAGTGCGTTCTTCGCTGGCATTGCGTTTGACTTCTTTTTTGTCCTCTGGCAAACCGCAATGCAAACTCACATTCCACGCGAATCACTTTCCAGAGTGACTTCTTACGATGCGGTTGGTTCGCTGGCGTTAGCGCCACTGGGTTTGATCGTGGCCGGGCCACTAACTGAGAAGTTTGGGACTTCAACAACATTGATCGCCATGAGCGTTGTATTCATCGCAATTCTTGGTGCGGTTCTGGCTGTTCCGGCAGTTCGAAAGCTTGAAGGCAGAACCGCTGAATCGGCGGAAAATCAGCCAGAATCTCTAAACTCCTAGACATTTACTCCAAAAAACCCACTATATGGTGGTTTAAGCCCCAACCTACGGTTGCGTAGGTTACGCTAGCGTAGGTTACGTTACCGTAGCCAGCGAGAGGTTTTGGAGACTTCATGAACAACCTGGGCTTGCCACCAATTATTCAAGGTGGCATGGGCGCGGCCGTATCTTCTTGGTACTTAGCTCGCACTGTGGCAAATGAAGGGCAACTCGGTGTCGTCTCAGGTACTGCGCTAGAAACTGTCGTAACTCGTCGCCTACAAAACGGTGATGAAGGCGGCCATATGCGCGAAGCTCTTGCGCACTTTCCATACCCAGAAGTAGCCGAAGAAATTCTGGCAAAGTTTTACAAACCAGAAGGACGTCAGGGAAAACCATTTCGTCCAATGCGTCGCCTGAGTCTTGACGCTCACAAAGAACATGACCAACTTGCTGTTGCATCAAACTTCGTTGAAGTTTGGCTTGCTAAGCAATCTGGTAACGGAAAAGTTGGAATCAACTTTTTGGAAAAACTTCAGACCGCAACCCCAGCTGCGCTGTACGGCGCGATGCTGGCTGGCGTCGATGCAATCTTGATGGGTGCCGGAATTCCGCGCGAGATCCCAAAACTTATGACCGACTTTTCGCAAGGTAAGCCAGGGCATTTGAGTATCGATTCGGATCGTCCAGCCGGAATGGCTGCTCCAATTCTGGAATTCAATCCACTTGAGTCATTTGGTAAGGCACCTGAATTACCTCGTCCAGCTTTCTTGGCAATCGTCACTGCAGAAGTTCTTGCTTCTTATTTGGCGCGCGATGAGATAACTCGACCAGACGGTTTTGTTGTTGAGCACTTCATGGCAGGTGGACACAACGCCCCACCTCGCAAACTTCAAGACACCGAAACTGGATATGGTCCAAAAGATGAAGCAAACATTCCAAAGGTCGCTGATGTCGGTTTGCCATTCTGGCTTGCTGGTGGACGCGCAACCCCAGAATCAGTTGCTGACGCAGTTGCCCTTGGCGCCGAAGGCGTTCAGGTCGGTTCACTGTTTGCCTTAAGCAATGAATCAGGTTTACTTCCGGAATATCGCGAACAAATGTTGCAGGCTGCCCGCGAAGGTAATTTGCGAGTGCGCACCGATCACCGAGCATCACCAACTGGATTCCCATTCAAGGTCGTTGACCTGCCAGGAACTATCGGTGACGCAGCGGTTTACAAAGCCCGTCCACGTCTTTGCGATCTTGGTTACTTACGGTCGAGTCATATTGATGAAGCGGGCAAGGTTAGTTACCGATGCGCTGCAGAACCAGATAGCCCTTACTTGAAAAAGGGTGGCGAAGAAGAAGATCTAGCCGCACGCATCTGTTTGTGTAACGGCCTAGTGGCAGCTGTTGGTCTTGGCCAAGAGCGACCAGATGGTTACAAGGAAGCTCCGCTATTAACTTTGGGTGCGACAACAAGTGACGTCGAAGGAATGTTGAAAGATTTCCCAACTGGTTGGAGCGCTGTTGACGTGGTTAACCGACTTAAGTCGGGTCTTCCTGCGGGAGTTAACGCTTAGGTTTAGTGAGCGTTCTTCGCACGAGCTATTGAAGCTAGAACTTCAGCTTCAGCCTCGGCACAGTTTCCCCAAGTAGCGCCTTCAACTGACTTACCTGGTTCAAGGTCTTTGTAAGTTTCAAAGAAATGCTGAATTTCTAGACGTTCGAATTCGGGCATATCACCAATGTCTTGCAAGGTTAATTTGCGTGGATCATGTGCTGGAACACACATGATCTTGTCGTCTTCACCAGCTTCATCACTCATACGGAACATTGCGATTGCTCGGCAACGAATCAATACGCCGGGAAAAGTTGGTTCTTCAATAAGCACAAGAGCATCTAATGGATCGCCATCTTGGCCAAGAGTGCCTTCAATGTATCCATAATCACGTGGGTAACGAGTTGCTGTGAAAAGCATGCGATCTAAACGCAAGCGTCCAGTTTCATGATCAACTTCATATTTATTGCGGCTACCACCTGGAATTTCCACAAGTACGTCAAACTCAAGTGCCATGCTGCCCCGCCATTTCTTTGTTTCCACTTACCCTTGTTAGTGACTACCCAATCCTAGATGCAAACGATAAATACCCCTATTCAAGGAGGCCCTTCATCTTTCGTCGAAGCCTGCTTGCAATTGCGTTGCTCATTGGTGGCATCGGAATATCGACTGTCTCGAATGCAGAGACCGTTGACGTTGTTCCGCCAGCTCCACAGCAGATTGGAATCTTTGCACCTGCTGTTGCAGCTGGTGAGGTCGATGCA
Source organism: Actinomycetota bacterium (assembly GCA_039800445.1). Lineage (GTDB taxonomy): Bacteria > Actinomycetota > Actinomycetes > S36-B12 > UBA5976 > UBA5976. Next base: position 3,654 of record JBDLQS010000092.1, on the reverse strand, counting down.
TCTGTCGCCGAGAGTTTGGTTAAGGAAAAACTTGCAGATCCTCGACTAGGCGCCAATGTCACTGGATATGTGATTGATGCAAACTCGGGCAAAGTTTTGATTGACATCAACAGCGAACAGCCAATGATTCCAGCTTCTACCTTAAAAATATTTACTGGTATTGCAGCGATGGATGTTTTGGGATCACAAACTCGATTTGAAACGCTCGTAAAGCGCGAAGGTAATCTGCTAACAATTGTCGGCGGCGGGGACCCAACTTTGGTTTCGCAAACTCCAGAAAACTGGCGAGGTAAACCACCAGGTTCAGAACAACCACCTTCTTTAGACCAACTTGCTGATTTAGCGGCCAATGCAATCGGTCAAACTACCGAAACATTTGTGGTGAACTTTGATGATTCACTTTTTGCAGAACCGCAAGCGCATCCAACTTGGCCTGATTTGTATCTTCGCACTGGTGAGGTAGCTCCGGCACAAGGCCTAACAATGGATTTTGGAATAAACGATTCTGAAGCAGTGATGAAAGATCCAGCAAGATCTGCGGCGCAATATTTTGCGGATGCGTTGACATCGCGTGGAATTCCAGCGATTTTGGGCGAAAGAAAACTAGCTGGTGAAGCTGCAACAGTTTTGTCAAGTATCAAGTCAGCAACCATCACAGACATTGTTGAGCGAATGATTACCACGAGCAATAACACCATGGCTGAATTTTTGGCACATCACGTTGGGGGTGCAAGTGGCGCATTCACATATGACGGGGGTGCAAGTGCAACAACTCAAGCCCTGACCACCGCACAAATTGACTTAATCGGAGTAACGATTCTGGATGGTTCAGGATTGAGTAGGTCTAATCTGGCGAGTGCAAAGTCATTAGTTTCTGCGCTGAGTTATGCAAACAGTTCTGATGGTGCAGCTTGGACAAACTTAAGTGGCTTGCCAGTTGCTGGTATTTCGGGAACCTTGGTGGATCGGTATGGCTTAGGGGAGCCAGGTCGTGGCACGGTGCGAGCCAAAACTGGAACGCTAGCTCAAGTCGTTGCGCTTTCTGGAACTCTTGTTGATGCAAGTGGTGATCTCTTGATTTTCACTTTCATAGCAAATGATGTTCCAACTAGTTCTAAACAGGGTGCGGCTGCTTTAGATGAAGTAGTTAAAGTGCTGGCGCAATGTGGCTGTCGTACTCCATAGGTTCAAAGTTGCGTAGAGTCAGAACATGATCAACCTGGAACTTCGCCAAGGCTTAATTGCCAATCTGGCAGATTTAGAAGCAGGCGATCTGATTTTTGTTGGCTGCAGTGGGGGCGCGGACAGTTTGGCGTTAGTTAAATGTGCAGTTCACATTGGTAAAGAGAAAACCATTTCGGTAGGTGCGATCATTATTGATCACCAGATCCAAGCCAACTCAGCAAAAACTGCGCAAGCTGCTGCTGATGCGGCACGAGAACTTGGCGCTGATCCGGTTCTGGTTGTAAATGTCGAAGTTGCTACGGGCGCTGGCTCAGGTGGCATGGAAGCAGCAGCTCGCAACGCCCGTCGAACTGCGTTTGGAAATGTAGTGAAAGAACATGGCGCAAAGGCTGTTCTTCTTGGTCACACTTTGGAAGATCAAGCCGAGACAGTTTTGCTTGGGTTAGCTCGTGGATCGGGAGCACGTTCGCTTTCGGGAATGCGCGCGATTGAAGGGATTTATCGTCGACCATTCCTGGGAATTGATCGAGCAATTGTGAGAGCAGAAGTTGGCGACCTGAAGGTCTTTGAAGATCCACACAACATTGACAGTAAATTCTCACGGGTGCGCGTTCGAAACACGATTCTGCCGATGCTGGAAACCGAACTTGGCCCGGGTGTTACTCAGGCTTTGGTGCGAAGTGCAGATCTCTTGCGTGATGATGCCGATGCCCTTGATGCGCTAGCTCGCTTTGAAATTACGCGAGTAAGCGATGACGTAAATTTGATTGGCGCCTTGCCTCGGGCAATTCGAACCCGCGTGATTCGCCAACTGGCAATCTCTAACGGCTGCCCAATCAACGACTTAACCAGGGATCATGTACTGGCAATCGATGCCTTAATTACAAACTGGCATGGGCAAGGTGTGCTAAATCTGCCAGGCGGTGTCAACGTCGAAAGACGACATGAAAGACTTACGTTCTATCGGCCTTAGAAATCCAGGAGCAATGCGTGGACGCAGCACAAATTGGAAATGAATTAACGAGTATCGTTTTGACGACTGAGCAAATCGATAACCGGATTCGCGAGATTGCTGCCCAGATCGATACTGACTACGCAAGTGCTGAGAAGCCAGTCTTAATGGTTGGTGTTCTTAAAGGCGCAGTAATGGTGATGGCTGATTTAGCTCGCGCGGTTTCTATTCCAGTTGAGTTTGATTTCATGGCCGTGTCTTCTTATGGCTCAGGCACAAAGTCCAGTGGCGTGGTTCGTATCATTAAGGACTTAGACATTGATTTAGCTGGTCGCGATGTTCTAATCGTCGAAGACATCTTGGATTCAGGCCTAACGCTTTCTTGGTTAATCAAGAACTTGAAGTCACGCAATCCAAAGTCAGTTGAAGTTATGACCATGATGCGTAAACCAGATGCAATCAAGGTTGAAGTTCCAGCCAAATACATTGGCTTTGATATTCCAAACGAATTTGTTGTTGGCTTTGGACTTGATTACGCAGAGAAGTATCGCAACCTTCGCGAAGTTGGAGTTTTAGCTCCACACGTTTACGGCGGAGAATAAAAAAGACCCCTCGCGTACCCGAAAGAGCCTGCTTATCCTTGCTGCCTTCCGGCCCTGGGGAGGTTCACAGGTTTACGCCACGCGAGGGGCTGTTTCATATTCTAGTTAGATAATTACTCGCTCGATTTCGCCTTTAAATTGGCATTTGAATATGTATCTTGCAGCCGAGCGTAAAGCGCATCGAACCAGCCATCTTGTTCCAAGCCAGTGCGATTACGGAAATTCAATCCACCAGGAGTTTCGTGCTCAACTGGCAAGTGGGCAACTTCTTCATCTGTTGCTGCCTGTCCTTCAATTGCTAAACCTTCAAGCAACGAGCGGAAATATTTCGAAGCTGTGTCATGGTCAATTCCATTATCTTCAGTCCATTTGATAACGGTGTTTTGAAATGTGAAGTAAGTCGACATCATTGCGGAGGTAACGCTGAGAATTCGAATCTTGGTTTCATCTTCCAAAATCACGATGTCACCAAGTCCAGCAAATTCCCGTACTACGTCTGGGTGTGACGGGCAGATAACCAATGGGCCTTTATGATGAACAATCGGAGGCAGTGGAATCAACTGGCTGACTTGTGTTGCTGGAGCAGTTAGTTTTGCGATTCCAGTTGGCGGAGTTCCAGCAACAAAGCTGGCAATAATTTGATCTTCGCGAAAAGTTAGTTCCGCCAGGGCTTCATCAACTTGGTTAGGCAACATGCTGAGCACAACCATATCGCTGGCATCGATTACGGCTTGATTTGAGTCCAGTCGAATGCAGTGATCATATTTGGCTGCAAGTTCAGTCGATCGCTTTTCACCGCGAGGGGATAAGTAAATGGTTTCCTGCGTACCACCCCGAGAAGCCATAGCTTCAATTACTGCGGTTGATACGGTGCCGACACCAAGGAATCCAATTTTCATAATTGATTCTCTCGCA
>JBDLQS010000091.1:0-3358 GCA_039800445.1 Actinomycetota bacterium | reverse complement strand
AACGAAACTTAGATTGGGCTATAAACCAAGTGCTATCCCCTGCGCTCGCAGATGTCGATGTTTTAGTTGGAATTCCTTATGCACCAGCGTGGATCTCTACGCTCGGTCACGGAGATGACTTTGGCAATGCCAGTTGGATGACAACTGCTCCGGCAATTGCTGGCTGGCCTCTCGGGTCACTACCAATGGGATTAGTGGACGGGCTGCCAGTAGGAATCGGAGTAGCCGCTCGGGCCAACGATGAAAAGGGATTAGTTCGAGCCATGGCGATCATTGAACGAGTCCTGGACTTGGGAGAATTTCGCCCAAGCTTTACTCGTTAACTACTCAGAAACGCCAAGTTTTTCGAATAGCAATTCTCGAACCCGAGCAGCATCAGCTTGGCCACGCGTTGCCTTCATAACTGCGCCAACAACTGAACCAGCGGCGGCAAGCTTTCCAGACTTAATGGTTTCAGCGACAGCAGGATCAGCAGCTAACGCTTCATCAATTGCCGCAAGCAGTGGACCGTCATCGGACACAACTGCTAGACCGCGAGCCGTAACAATCTCATCGATATCGCCTTCGCCGGCAATTACACCCTCGAGGGCTTGGCGTGCCAACTTGTCATTGAGCGATCCAGCGGAGATCAACTCTTCAAGGCGCTTTAGATGTGCTGGTGTAACTGGCAGTTCTTCCAATTCAATCCCGCGATCATTTGCAATTCGTGACAATTCGCCAGTCCACCACTTACGAGCTGCGGCTGGATCTACTCCAGCATCAACTGCTTCCACAATCAGATCAAGTGCACCTGAGTTCACTACGGTGTTCATGTCGATCTCGCTCAAACCCCAATCGGCGACCAGGCGGGCACGACGAACTGCAGGATTCTCCGGAAGCGAGGCACGAAGTTCTTCAACCCATTCACGAGATGGCGCGATAGGCAGCAAATCAGGTTCTGGGAAGTATCGGTAATCTTCCGCATCTGACTTTGCGCGACCAGATGTTGAAATGCCAGTGTCTTCATGCCAGTGACGAGTTTCCTGCACAACGGTATCGCCAGCAGTAAGTCTGGCAGCATGGCGCGTTACTTCATAACGGACTGCGCGCTCGACTGAACGAAGTGAGTTCACATTCTTAGTTTCGGAACGAGTACCTAATTTTGATTCTGGAGTTTCGCGAAGTGACAAGTTAACGTCACAGCGAAGTGATCCCTGTTCCATCTTCACGTCAGATACGCCAAGGGCACGAAGGATGTCGCGAAGCGCAGCAACGTAAGCCTTAGCAACTTCTGGCGCATACTTACCGGTACCCGTAATTGGCTTAGTAACAATTTCAATTAGCGGAATTCCGGCTCGGTTGTAATCAACGAGTGAGTAATCAGCGCCATGAATCCGACCAGTTGCGCCACCAACGTGTGAGTTCTTGCCGGTGTCTTCTTCCATGTGAGCGCGCTCAATTGGAACCCGGAAAGTCTTGCGACCTTCATCGGTGTCGATTTCAACATCTAAGTAACCTTCGAATGCAATTGGTTCGTCGTATTGCGAAGTTTGGAAATTCTTTGGCATATCTGGATAGAAATAGTTCTTACGAGCAAAGCGACACCATTCCGCAATTTCACAGTTAAGTGCCAGGCCGATCCGAATAGCAGATTCAACGCCAATTTTGTTCAGGGTTGGCAATGCGCCAGGTAGTCCTAAACAAACTGGACAGACATGAGTATTTGGTGGCGCGCCGAACACAGTCGAGCAACCACAGAACATCTTTGTGTTTGTTCCAAGTTCAACGTGAACTTCCAAACCCAATACTGGATCAAACTTGGAGATTGCTTCGTCGTAATTCATAGTTGCTTCAGTCATTACGCACCTGCCAACTCTGGAGCCATACCCAGGATTGGGCCACCCCACTTGGCAAGCAATTCACGTTCAATTGCTGCGCCAACGTTGTAAAGGCGATCATCAGCCATAGCTGGAGCGATGATCTGCAATCCAACTGGCAGGTTGTCTTCTGGTGCAAGTCCGATTGGAAGCGACATACCTGGCAAGCCAGCCATGTTTACCGGAATCGTAGCTACGTCATTTAGATACATTGCCAATGGATCATCTAGCTTCTCGCCGATCTTGAATGCAGTGGTCGGAGCTGTTGGTGAGATCAATACATCGACCTTGGCAAACGCCGCATCGAAATCTTGTTTGATCAGAGTACGAACCTTTTGAGCCTGACCGTAATAAGCATCGTAATAACCAGCTGAAAGTGCGTAAGTTCCCAAGATGATTCGGCGAATTACTTCAGATCCAAATCCTGCCGCACGAGTTTCGCTCATAACTTGTTCTACAGACTTCGTGCCGTCGTCGCCAACACGATTACCAAAGCGAATGCCGTCGAACTTGGCCAAGTTACTTGATGCCTCACTTGGCAGAATCAAATAGTAAGCAGCAAGGGCAGCGGGGAAACTTGGGCAAGAGACTTCAACTACTTCTGCGCCCAAGCTTTCGATCAGGGCAACGCTTTCTTCAAATCGAGAGCGCACGCCTGCTTGGTAACCTTCGCCACCAAGCTCCTTTACGATGCCAACTTTCATACCTTTGATGTCTGCGCGCTTTGCCGCTGCAATTACATCTGGAACTGGTGCATTGATTGAAGTCGCATCCATTGGATCGTGTCCGGCAATGACGCTGTGAAGCAGTGCAGTATCTAAAACGTTGCGAGCACACGGACCGGCTTGATCCAACGAGGATGCAAGCGCGACGATTCCATAACGGCTAACACCTCCGTAAGTTGGCTTCATGCCAACCGAACCGGTTACCGCTGCTGGCTGACGAATTGAGCCACCAGTGTCAGTTCCGATTGCAAGCGGAGCTTCGAACGAAGACACGCAAGCAGAGGATCCACCACCGGAACCACCAGGGATTCGTTCTAGATCCCAAGGATTGTGTGTTGGCCCAAATGCTGAATGCTCTGTCGATGAACCCATTGCGAATTCATCCATGTTTGTCTTGCCAAGAATTACCACACCGGCTTCACGCAACTTTGTTACTACGGTTGCATCGTACGGAGGAATCCAACCATCAAGCACTCTTGAGCCACAGGTTGTTGGTAGTCCATTTGTTGCCAAGATGTCCTTGAGACCAAGTGGTACGCCAGCAAGCACAGAAAGTTTGTCACCAGCTTTTACTTTGGCATCTACTGCAGCGGCACTAGCAAGTGCGCCTTTGGTATCAACATGTAAGAACGCGTTAACATCGCCATCAACTGCAGCAATTCGATCTAAGTGCGCTTGCGCAACTTCAACTGCCGAAACTTCGCCAGATGATACTAATCCAGCTAGTTCTGAGTCGTCTTTACGAATGAGGTCAGACATGTCTACTCCTCATCCAAA
>JBDLQS010000090.1:0-8574 GCA_039800445.1 Actinomycetota bacterium | reverse complement strand
ACACCACAGCGGGAGGCAGCATTGCTTGGGCTCTCGGTGAGGTGCCAACGTTCTTGCTTTTGGTGATAGTTGCAGTAATGTGGTCGCGCGATGACAGCCGACTAGCAAAGCAGATTGATCGGGCAGCCGATCGTGATGGCGATGCTGATCTTAAGGCTTACAACGCACAACTTGGTGCGATGAATGACCGGGACAATTCGATTAACGAATAAAGCGATCTTTTTGGAATGGGTGTTCAGCTCTAAACTGAGCGACCTGAGATAGATCAATTTCGGCATACAAAACTTCTTCGCTTGTTCCAGCCTCGGCAACAATTTCGCCGCGCGGACTCACAACCATCGAATGACCCCCAAGCATGATGTCGCCATTGGGACCAACTTCATTGCAGGCAATTACCCAAGCTTGGTTCTCAATCGCTCGTGCCTGATTCAAGACCCGCCAATGATTAATTCGAGGAGTTGGCCAGCCCGAGGTAATCAAGATTGTTTCAACACCCTTATCATTCATACCTCGGAATAATTCTGGGAAGCGTAAGTCGTAACAAATCGCCAATCCAGCATGTCCGATCGGTGTTTGCTCTTGCGTCACAATTTCAGTACCGCGGTTAAGCAATACTGCTTCTCCGTGATCAAAACCATACAGATGAATCTTGCGATAAAACTTTACGATTTCACCTGCAGGGTTAATCAAAACTGCAGTGTTTGCCATTCCGCCATCGGCAAGGCGCTCGACAAACGAACCACCATGTAACCAAAAATTTCCAGCTTTAGCCCGAGCCTGCAATGCAGTAACTAGTTCACCATCACGTGGTTGAGCGTAATTCTCTAGAGCTCCTGAATTAAAGGCGCCAATAATCCAAAGTTCCGGAAGCACAACTAGATCGCACTTACCTTTTTGCTGATCAACTAAATCAAGAACTCGTGGAACCCGAACTTCTGGAGATTCCAAATCACTTACGTCAACTTGCAGCAGGGCGACTTTGCTCATGCTGAAATCCTACGACCGACCTAAGGCTCAATCGGGCTTGGTTCCTCAATTAAGGTTGGCTCTGGTGTTGGACTCGATGTTGGCGAAACTTCTGGTTCTGGAACAACAGTTAGCTCAGGCTCGTAACTCGCAATTGACACTTGCGAAACTCCTGGTAATTCAGGTGACTCAGGCTGTGACACTATCAAAGGTTCAGGGGTAACTGTTGCCGCTGCGGTTGCAGAGACCTCAAGCAATACAGGCACCTCGGGTGCCAAAGGTAAGGTACGGATTTTGATTGCAGGTTCTGTGGAAACCAGCGAGAGCGTTGGGATTGGGTTGGCACTAGCGACAATTACTTCTACTTCATCAGACTTAGGCTCTGGAACCGCGGCCACCGAAACTGAATTCTCAGGCAAACTTAGTGAGGAAAAGAATGCGCCAGCTGTTCCTAGCGAACTGCTAGATCCCTCTTTCAATACTGATGAAAAGATGGACCCAGCAGAAGTACCACCCACAACCAAAGTTGTGAGCACAGCTGCTGTGAGCTTTGAGGAAGTCTTCACAACATAAATCTACCCCTTTTTGCACCTAGTTTCTGTGTTGGATATCCAAGAAACGTACAAGTCAGGCTTAGCAGTTCATATTCCAATGATTTCAGAGGAAAATAGGGGCATGCGCATTCTTTTGGTTGAAGATGATCCATCCGTTGCTGCCAGCGTGATCGACGGCTTGGTCAATGCCAGCATCGATGTTGAGCATGTCTCAAGTGGAACTGAAGCCATTGCTCGCGCACTTTCAGAAAACTTTGACCTGATACTTCTTGATCTTGGTTTGCCGGATATGGATGGCCAAGACGTTTGCCGCTCCGTGCGCGAAAAATCTAGAACTCCAATCATTGTTTTATCTGCCCGCAGTGATGAGATTGACCGGGTATTAGCTTTGGAATTTGGTGCTGACGATTATATGGTCAAGCCGTTTGGCATGCGGGAATTGGTAGCGCGAATCCGTGCTGTCGCACGTCGTGCTGGACCAGCGGATGCAACTCCACCTACTGCTACTCAGGACATTGGTCCTTTGAGCATTGACCGACGTACGCAAAAAGTTTTTGTAAACGGCCAAGACGTTTACCTAACTCCAAAAGAATTTGGTTTACTCGCTTATCTAGCAACAGACCCTGGTGCTGTCTATCGTAGAAATGACATCATGAGTGAAGTTTGGGACACCAATTGGTATGGCACTACGAAAACGGTTGATGCCCACGTTGCTGCGCTGCGTAAAAAACTTGGTAATCAAGAATGGATTGAAGCTGTGCGCGGTGTTGGATTTCGGCTTGGAGTTCCAGACTCGTGAAATGGAGACTCGTAGCGGCTCTTCTTGGATTAACCGTTGTTGTGTTGCTTGCGCATGATTTGCCGTTAATCAACTACTTACGAACCGTTGAGAAAGAACGTGTTACAACGGTTTTGGAACGAGACAGTTTCATAATTGCCGGTCGTGCCGAACCTGCTACCCAAGATGGCTCAGAAGAAAGTATCAAATACATAGAAAAGGCAATCGCTGAATACAGTGAGCAAAGTGGGTCTCGGGTAATTGTGACCGATGACAAAGGCATAGCCATCGTTGTTTCAAATGAAGCCGATAAAGTCGGAAATTCATATTTAGATCGCCCAGAAATTCAAGTGGCATTGACTGGTGAAGTGTCATCAGGTCGGAAATTTTCTAATCTCTTAAATCAAGAAATCATATTCGTATCAGTACCAATTCTTAATGGTGACAAAACACTTGGTTCAGTAACACTCACTTTCCCTGCAACTGTTGTAGATGATGCAGTCACCGATCGACTTCGTGGAATCTCTGCTGTTGCAGGCATCACACTTCTAATCTCGGCTCTTGTTGCTCTGCTTCTTGCTCTTGGTGTCACTCGGAGATTGACCAAGCTAAGGAATGTGACCGAAGAGTTTGCCAAGGGTAACTACAAAGTTCGCGCTGAAATTGATGGTGGTGCGCCAGAAATTCGATCATTGTCAAGAAGCTTTAACACCATGGCTGATCAATTAGACAAACTGATTGCGCAACAAAAAGCTTTTGCGGGCGATGCGTCTCATCAACTAAGAACTCCTCTGACCGCTTTACAACTTCGACTAGAGCGCGCAACTGAGATGCTCGAAACTGATCCTGCTGGTGCGGCACAGCGAATCGAGGCAGCAATGGTTGAGGCCGATCGACTACAAAGATTAGTTGAAGGATTACTTGTACTGAGTCGCTCTGAGAGTTCAGACAGGATCACTCATGACATCTGTGATGCCGCGCAGATTGCTCGTGAGCGGATACAAAACTGGGATGCTTTGGCGAGCGAACAGAATGTCTTTTTGCGGTTAAGCATTCCAGAGAAAGCAATGATTTCTGCAATCCCCGGTGCTTTGGATCAAGTTATCGATAACTACATTGATAATGCGCTAGAGGTTGTCCCACCAAACTCCACAATCACAGTGGAGATAACTGCAGACTCAGAATTCACCAAGGTGTCCATCATTGATGAAGGACCTGGTATTCCAGAGGCTGACATTGCTAAAGCGTTTAATCGCTTTTGGCGTGCGCGAAGTGATACTCATGGCTCTGGCTTAGGACTTGCAATTGTTGATCGTCTGGCTACTGCTAGTGGTGGCCGTGCTGAGTTGGTTAACTTAAGTCCGCATGGGTTGAGCGCTGACGCATACTTCCCTACTGCTTAGGCACGAGTTCCATTTATCGAGTCCCTGTCATTCGGTGGCTCTTTCAACAGGCAGATTCGTTCGAGCCAAAGTGCTACCACTGCAGTCAATAAACTCGCAATAGCCGTAACTGCAGAAATTCGAATTCGATCTGTTCCGGCGCTTGAGTAATCTGCAACCACATTGGCCAGAAAAACTCCCACATAAAAACCAAACGCCAAGGCACCTACCCGAGATGCCGACATAGCTAACGCTGCGGTCCTAGCAGCAACTATTGGATGCAGGCGATTAATTGTTGCCCCCGGTTTTAGCCGAGCTCTAGTCATTAAAGTCCAGATCAGCAAAGTGACAAAAACTAAGATCATTGCAATCGCTGAGCCAATAGACACCGGCATGCCTTGGCTAAAGAATGTCGGCCAAAGCTGTGCAATCGACCAACCAACGGCAGCCGCAAGAATCGCAAGTACTATCAGCATGCTGATTTTTGTTTGTTGCATCATGCGTGCGGCACCAATGCTAAATCATTGCGAAACCGAATCCCTTTAACTTCTAAACCTTCAAGTAACTGACCGACTGAAGCTTTCCCTGGAATTACAAAGTCAGGATCAAGCAGCGACCAAGGTAGCAAAACAAAGGCTCGCTCGTGGGCTCGCGGGTGGGGCAGTTCCAATTCTGGCGTTGATCGAACTTCAGAATCCATCGCCAACAAGTCAATGTCCAGAGTTCTTGGACCCCAGCGTTCATTTCGCTCACGGTTCTGTTCAAGTTCGATCTTCTGAGTGGCTGCTAGGAACTGTTCTGGCGATAAGACAGTCTTAACAACTGCAACCGCATTCAAATACTGTCCCTGTTCTGGACCACCAACTGGATCGGTTTCAAAAACTGGAGACACCGAGTGGACTTGAGTACCAGTAACTTCATTTATCGAGTCGAGTGCGTTTTGCAGATATTGGAATCGGTCGCCGAGATTTGAACCCAGGCTGATGGTGGCCTTCATTATGGCAAGGTCCTTGATACCGAAACATTTTCAAACGGCACTTCAATAGGTGCGTTTGGTTTGTGGACAGTGACGGTGACTGAGGTAACGCCTGATATGTCTAAACATTCGTGTGCAATTACATCTGCCAGTTTTTCGATCAAATCAAATGGTTCACCGGTAATTGCCGCGTGTGCGATGTTAGCAAGCTCGGCATAGTTAACGGTGTCACGAACATCATCAGACTTAACTGCTGCAGAAAAATCTGAGGTAACTTCGATGTCGACAGTAAATGTCTGGCCTTCACGCTTTTCGTGCTCAAAAACTCCGTGATACCCAATACCAGAAACACCCATTAGAAGGATTTTGTCAGTCATGAGGTTTTCGCAATCTGATCTACCACAGCAATCGCATCACTAGAAGATTTAACGTCATGAACTCGAACTGCCCAGAGACCACGCGCTGCCATAAGCGTGGAGATTGCAGTGGTTGCGCTCTCTCGTTCATCTGAATCTCGAGGCACACCATCTCTTGCCAATAATTCACCAAGGAACTTCTTGCGGGAAGCCCCCATCAAGATTGGCAGGCCTAATCCTTCAAGCACATCTAAGTGCTTGAGGATTGGCCAATTCTGGTCCACAGTTTTTGCAAACCCAATACCTGGGTCGATTGCAATGCGATCTCGGGTAATTCCGGCAGCCACTGCTGCATCCACTTGCTTACTAATTTCACTCGTAACGTCAGCAACTACATCTTTGTAATCAGTGAGGGTGTTCATGATGTTTGATGGACCTCGCCAGTGCATCAAGATGTAAGGCGTATTTAAAGTGGCCGCGTAGCCCAACATCTCGGGATCTGATTTGCCGCCACTGACATCATTAATCATGCAAGCACCCGCATCTATTGCGGCGCTGGCCACTTCGGCTCGCATGGTGTCAATACTTATTGCAACACCTGAATTGGCAAGAGCTGAAATCACAGGCAGAACTCGATCGAGTTCTTCTTGTACCGTGATGCGATCGGAGCCTGGCCGAGTTGATTCACCACCAATGTCGATGATGTCGGCGCCATCTTGAATCATCTGAAGTGCGTGATTTGTAGCAATCGTTGGATCGTTAAATCTGCCACCATCGCTGAAGGAATCTGGCGTTACGTTTAGGACACCCATAACAAGCGTCCGATCGAGTTTTCGCAGATTTTCTGGCAGGCCGCTTGGATGCAACATGGAAAGTTACTTTCCGTTAATTAGTGACATCGCTTCAACGCGAGTTGCGGGATCGCGCAGCTGGCCACGAACAACTGAAGTCAAGGTTGTCGAACCTGGCTTGCGAATTCCGCGCATTGACATACATAAGTGTTCGCATTCAATTACCACGATCACGCCGCGGGCGCCAAGTATGTTTGTCATCGCGTCAGCGATTTGAGTTGTTAGTCGTTCTTGAACTTGTGGGCGACGCGAGTACATGTCAACCAACCGAGCAATTTTTGAAAGACCGGTAATTTTGCCGTCTTCACCTGGGATATAACCAACGTGGCCAACTCCATGAAATGGAAGTAGGTGATGTTCACATGTGGAATAGATCGGAATGTCTCTTACTACAACTAGTTCGTCATGACCTAAAGAAAATGTAGTTGTCAGAACATCCTGGGCAGTCTGATGTAGTCCGCCGAAAATTTCTGCATATGACTTAGCAACACGAGCTGGAGTTTGTGACAGACCTTCTCGATCTGGATTTTCGCCAATGCCGATTAGCAATTCCCGAATCGCGGCTTCAACGCGAGCTGCATCGAATGGCTGCATCGCAGGTGGTTCGCTTTGTTGCTCGATTGGATCGATGCTCACGCGTCAGCCTGAGGTGACTTAGCCCCTTTGGACTTAACAGACTTAACCTTTGTGGCTTCCGTCTCAGCTTCTACTGATTCGACAACTGCTGGCTCAACATCCGCAATTTCAGCTATGTCTGCTGGAGCTTTTGGACCAAATGCATTTGTTAAAGCCAGTGGCGGCACATCTACTGGTGGACGATCACTTGGATTACGACGGGCTGAACCAGTCCAAGCCGGGCGACCTGGGCGACGCTTTAGAGGTTCAAAGATTCGCTCGATTTCTTCACGATTAAGTGTTTCCTTCTCAAGCAACTCGATAACAAGTGCATCTAGAACATCTCGGTTCTCAGCCAGAATTTCGTATGCCTCATGATGCGCTACATCAATAAATGCACGGACCTCTTCATCAATCGCGGAAGCTACTTCTTCTGAGTATTCGCGGCCATGACCCATATCGCGACCCATAAACACTTCGCCAGATTCAGCACCATATTTGATTGCACCCAGACGCTCGGTCATACCAAACTGCATAACCATCTTGCGAGCAACTGACGTTGCCTTTTCAATATCATTGCTGGCACCCGTTGTTGGATCGTGAAAAACCATTTCTTCGGCAGCACGTCCACCAAGCATGTAAGCGAGTTGATCTTGCATTTCGCTTCTGGTGGTTGAGTACTTATCACTTTCTGGAAGCACCATTGTGTATCCAAGTGCGCGACCACGAGGCAAGATTGTGACCTTATGTACTGGATCAGTATTTGGAAGTGCGGCTGCAACCAGCGCGTGACCACCTTCGTGATATGCAGTGATCAATCTTTCGTGTTCGCCCATGACGCGAGTTCGCTTTTGTGGACCACCCAGTACGCGATCAATCGCTTCATCAAGAGTTGCGTTTGTAATGATCTTTTGGTCAGTACGTGCAGTAAGTAATGCTGCCTCGTTCAAAACATTAGCTAAGTCAGCGCCCGAGAATCCTGGAGTACGACGAGCTACAGCCATAAGATCCACATCTTCTGCAATTGGCTTACCCTTTGCATGCACCGCTAAAACATCGCGACGGCCAACTAGGTCTGGAACATCTACTGAAATCTGTCGATCAAAACGACCTGGGCGAAGCAATGCTGGATCCAGAATGTCTGGACGGTTAGTTGCAGCAATCAGAATTACTCCAGTGTTGCCATCGAATCCGTCCATTTCAACCAGCATCTGGTTCAAAGTTTGTTCGCGCTCATCATGGCCACCGCCCATACCAGCCCCACGATGACGACCTACTGCATCAATTTCATCGATGAAGATAATGGCTGGAGCATTTGCTTTTGCCTGCTCGAACAAATCGCGAACCCGGCTTGCGCCCACGCCGACAAACATTTCAACAAAGTCAGAACCTGAAATTGAAAAGAATGGTGCTCCCGCTTCGCCAGCAACTGCACGTGCGAGCAAAGTCTTACCAGTTCCAGGTGCTCCATATAGAAGTACACCCTTTGGAATCTTTGCGCCAAGTGCTTGGAACTTTGCTGGCTCTTGCAAAAACTCTTTGATTTCTTCAAGTTCTTGCACAGCTTCGTCAGCGCCTGCCACATCAGCAAAAGTTGTTTGCGGCATATCTTTAGTAATCATTTTGGCTTTTGACTTACCAAACTGCATGACTTTGCCGCCACCTTGCATTTGTCCCATGAAGTAGAACAGCAAACCGAGAATCAAGATGATTGGGAGCACTGAAGCCAACAGGCTAACCAAGAAAGATTGCTTTGGAACTATTACGTTGTAGCCATCAGGCAAGTTACCTTTAGTCTTTTCAGACTCTAGAAGATCAACTAAGTCAGTTCCTTGGCCGGCAATGTAGTTCGCAGAAAGTTTTGTGTCATCAGTCAAAATGACATTAATTAATTGATCTTTATCCACCAAAGTTACGGACTTGGCTCGACCCTGCTGAATGTCGTCAACGATTTTCCAAGTATCAACTTTTTCACTCGAAGCACTTCCCGTGATCGTGTTGCTGCCAATCAACAACGCCATTACGGCAAGGATTATCCAAGTAAGTGGAGACCTAAAAAGTGACTTAATTTTCATGCTCTAGAAACCAACGCCCTT
>JBDLQS010000089.1:0-9927 GCA_039800445.1 Actinomycetota bacterium | reverse complement strand
AGGTTAACGGTGCTTCGCACCATCTGATCAGCTTTACGAGGATCCACGCCAAGCAGCATTGCTACTTCAACGGTCTGGTCAAACTTGGAGCTTGTTGCTCCAGCCTTTGCCAAACGGGCTGCGGCTAGTGGGCTGTAAAGATTGTCTTTATCAATTGTTGCTGCGGACTTGTTGTACGCCTTACCGTGCTTCATGTTTTCTCCTCTTTCATTGGAGTTCGTGGTACGAGCATGAAGTGCTCTCCCACTTGGATGGATTATTTACCGACTGTGATGCCCATTGAGCGGGCAGTACCTTCGATGATCTTCATTGCTGCATCAATGTCATTGGCATTGAGGTCAACCATTTTGGTCTGGGCGATTTCGCGCACCTGATCCTGGCTGATGTTTGCAACTTTGTTGGTGTGCGGAACGCCTGAACCTTTTTCAACGCCTGCGGCCTTGAGGATCATTCGTGCTGCTGGTGGTGTCTTTGTAATGAAGTCGAAGGAACGGTCTTCGTAAACCGTGATTTCAACTGGAATTACATTTCCACGCTGTGACTCTGTTGCAGCGTTGTACGCCTTGCAGAAGTCCATGATGTTTACACCGTGCTGACCAAGCGCTGGACCAACCGGTGGAGCAGGGTTTGCTTCTCCGGCCTTGATCTGCAACTTGATAAGTCCAGTGACCTTTTTCTTTGGGGCCATGTCTATCGCGTCCTTTTTCTTTTCGTTGTTTCTTTAGTTCTTGTGAATCTGGTTGAAGCCCAGTTCCACAGGAGTCTCACGACCGAAGATCTCTACCAGACCTACGACCTTTTGTGCATCCAAGTTGATCTCGGAAATCGTTGCGTGCAATGTGGCGAATGGTCCATCAACCACAGTTACGGAATCACCAATGTTTAGATCAATGTCGATCTTGGCACCGCTTGCGCTGCCACCCTTTTCGCTGGCTGATGCTGCAGCTGCAGTTGCTACGGATGCAATTGCCTTTTGCTGACTTGGGCGAAGCATGTCGAAAGCTTCATCCATCGAAAGTGGTGCGGGGTTGTGACCCTGTCCAACGAATCCGGTTACACCAGGTGTGTGGCGAACCACACCCCATGATTCATCAGTTAGATCCATGCGAACCAAAACATATCCCGGGAACTTGTTGCGCTTAACTTGCTTGCGAACACCGTTCTTGATTTCAGTTACTTCTTCTGAGGGAACATTTACTTCGTAGATGTAGTCCTCCATGTTCAGGGAAACTGAACGGGTTTCTAAGTTTTGCTTTACGCGGTTTTCAAAACCTGCGTAGGAATGAATTACAAACCATTCACCGATCTGTGAATCCAAGCGGGCACGGAACGCGACAAGTGGATCTTCATCTTCAGCTGGTGCTTCTTCGGCTGTAGCAACTTCAACGGGTACTTCTTCAACTTCAACTTCTTCGGTTGCAAGTTCGGCTTCGACTGCAGCCGACAGGTCAAAGTTTTCATCTGCTGAAGTTGTTGAAACTTCGCCATCTAGGTCAACATCAGTTGCACCATCGTAGGCAACGTCTGTTGCTTCAATTGCTTCTTCATTAGAAGTTGGCATTTCAATGGCAACCGATGACACAGCGTCATCTGCCTGTGTGGCTACTGCTTCTAAGAACGGTGATTCAGACACGTGTATTTCCTTACCTAACGACTAACCGAAAATAAATAGAACTATTTGGACGAATGCAAAATCAAGGGCCGCGATGATCAAACCCATAATGATTACGAAAACCACTACGACAGCTGTGTAGGTAACCATTTGTTCTTTGGTTGGCCAGACAACTTTCTTTAGCTCAAACATCACTTGGCGCAAGAAAAGTGCCATGCGACTAAAGAACCCAAGACGCTCAGAGCTGTTAACGCTCATTGACTTTCCTTTCTTCGCCGGAACTTTATTCACTTTCAAAATCTTCTGTCTTGCTTATTGCAGAGTTACTTCTTGCAGCAGGGCCGGAGGGACTTGAACCCCCAACCACCGGTTTTGGAGACCGGTGCTCTACCAATTGAGCCACGACCCTCTGGCACAATTTCGATCCGCACTCGCCTACCTGTTTCTAGGCACGCTTGCGCAGACTAAGAATTGTGTCGGTGAGTCAAGTCTAGACCCATTTTTGGAAGAGCAAAAACCACTAATTTCCGCCCCGGTAATGCTAATTCCAATTTAATAGGCAATACTTGAGCGCGTGAACAAACCTAGAGTTTCCGCCCGAATTGGGTCCATTGCAGAGTCCGCGACCTTAGCTGTTGACGCCAAAGCTAAGGCATTAAAGGCTGCTGGTCGGCCAGTTATTGGCTTCGGCGCTGGTGAGCCAGATTTCCCAACGCCTGACTACATAGTTGAAGCCGCTGTTGCTGCTTGTCGCGATCCAAAGTGGCATCGCTACACACCTGCCGGCGGTTTACCTGAACTAAAGTCAGCAATTGCCACAAAAACTCTTCGTGATTCTGGATTTGTAGTTGATCCAAGTCAAGTTCTCATCACTAACGGTGGCAAGCAAGCTTTGTATAACGCATTCGCTGCGTTACTTGATCCAGGTGACGAAGTATTGCTTCCAGCTCCTTACTGGACAACATATCCGGAATCAATTCGCTTAGCTGGTGGAATCCCAGTTGAAATCATGACTGATGAATCAACTGGTTACCGCACTTCAATTGCTCAGCTTGAAAAAGCAATCACACCAAAAACCAAAGCATTAGTTTTTGTTTCACCAAGCAATCCAACGGGCGCTGTTTACTCCCCTGCTGAAGTTGAAGCAATTGGTCAGTGGGCAGTTGAAAAAGGTATCTGGGTTGTAACGGATGAAATCTATGAACACCTGGTTTACGGAGACGCAGAATTTTCCTCAATGCCAGTTTTAGTTCCGGAATTAGCCGACAAGTGCATCATTGTTAATGGTGTTGCAAAAACTTATGCAATGACTGGCTGGCGTGTGGGTTGGATGATCGGACCTAACGACATTGTTAAGGCTGCAACTAACTTGCAATCACATGCCACATCAAATGTCGCTAACGTTTCTCAGATTGCTGCGCTAGCTGCAGTCTCTGGTGATCTTTCTGCAGTTGATGAAATGAAAATTGCATTTGATCGCCGCCGTCAGTTGATTACCAAAATGCTTAATGAAATCGAAGGCGTTAACTGCCCAGAACCTGAAGGTGCGTTCTACGTTTATCCATCAGTCAAAAACATTTTGGGTCGAGAGATTCGCGGCAAGGTTCCAACAACTTCTGCTGAACTTTCGGCATTGATTCTTGATGAAGTCGAAGTTGCAGTCGTACCAGGTGAAGCTTTTGGAACTCCGGGATACATTCGACTTTCCTACGCATTAGGTGATGACGATTTAATTGAAGGCATCTCAAGAGTGCAGGACTTGCTGAAGTAGAAAAATCTACGCAGCTCGTTTTAACAAACTCCGCTTTGGTTTTGATCGAAGCGGAGTTTTGTTTTGGAATTCCAGATCTCGGTAAATCAAATTTGCAATCGCTTCGAACTCTTTGGTTATTGAGTTCTTGGCATCTAGTTTGCTAACGAAAGTATTTTGTTGCACAGCATTTCGGGTTACTTCAAAATCGTAGGAAGTTTCGAATATTGATTCGATTCCAGTGTGCCGACTCACTGCTGCTCTAATGTCTTTGCTTTGAGCTTCATTTACAATTCCCCATAGCAATACGTGAACTTCTGAGTTTGCAAATAATTCATGAAACTCCAAGTAACCTCGCACCAGCCTGGCTATACCCACGCTGTCTGCTCGTGCACAAATCAACGTAACTTGTGCAGACTCGAGTGCGGTTAATGAAGCAGCATGTCGACGTGGCAGTGAAGTCTCGTGCATAAGGCTGTGGTCCAGTTCCAAAACTGCACCGACATCAGTGACAACCACATCAAATACTTCTTTTGACTTTCGCCACATCTCTCGAAGCGTGCCCACTCGTAAATCTGTCCAGCGAGAAATCCTAGGTAGCCCAGCGACTAGTGAAAGGTTTTCAGAGACTGAAGGCAGTAACTCAAAGTGAGTTTGGATTGATGAGTTCTTTCGCTCAATTGACCGACAGAGTTCAAGAATTCCGTTCTGTGATGGTTCAAATCCAAGTTCTTGATCAAGTGATGGTCCATAGGTATCGGCATCAATCATGCAAGTCTTTGCGCCAGATCTCGAAAGCTGCCAACCAAGTTCCTTTACGGCGGAAGTGCGACCACAGGCGCCACCAAATCCTGCAACTGCAATAAGTAAACCTTTGGGTTCGGCTTCTGGCTCAACAACTTGGGTTTGGCCTCGCAATAACTCTGAAACTTGTTTGATGGCAGAAAGCGGATTGCTTTCATCAAGTTCTATGCAGTGACTTGCTCCCAAGTCGTGCCAACGATCAACATCTACTGTGATTGCAATTAGGTCGATACCTTTTTCGGCTAGCTCTGCAATTAGGTCTTGATTGATTCGAGGTGTCGAATCGGAAACTAGAACTGCTTGGCAATCGGCAACTTGAATTGCCGCCCGAATGTCAACGCCATCGACACAGCGTCGTTGTACCTGCAATCCAAACATTGGATGCCCTAATCCACTAACAAATTGAGCTTCCCATTCCACCAACCCAAGAGCTGCGATCAAGTTCTTCATAATCAACTACCAGTAACTGGGATTGCAACGAGATCGATTACGCCGTCACGCATGGCTTGAACTAAAACTTGTACTTGATCTTGTGAGATTAAAACCGTGACTGAAGTATCCATGCCGGCATCAATAATCTCCGGTGCCGCAGCAATAACTGCATTCGGAATTATCAAACTTGCCGGACCCGGTAGTGCTACCCCATCAAGACTCGGCGTCATCCAGATATCAACTTTCTCGCCAGGGCTCACTTGTGGTAAATGACCAGCACGAATAGGAACACTGACATTGCGAGCATCACTTGCAAAACCATTTGAGATCGAATGGACGCTAATCAGATCACCAGCAAACAAATCTGTTGTGGCAATCTTTCCAGCTACATCACCTGGTGCCGAAATCAAGTTTTCGACATTGGGTACGGAAACCTGAACTGAGGTCAAATCACTTTCTCGAATTAGGGCACCTTGCGCAATGTTTGAATTTAAGGCCACCGCGGAAACGCGAGCTGATGCGCTGCTAATAACTAACTGCCCAACGATCATGGCAGTGACTATAAACACGATTCCTAGCCACAATCTTGGATCTTGGGATTTACGGTTTGTTTTTGCAACTGACTTACTCGGCCCCACTTGGCCAACACGAATTGGAATTGCCATTAAGTTCCCCCAAACTTTTTCTTATCGTCACATAAAGTGCCGCAGCTTTCACATGCACTTTTTGTAGTTGTGGAAAACTTTCGTTCGCAGTTTCCAAAATCAGTAAGGATGTGGGAATGGTTGCGAGATTTCTAACCCTTAGCGATGTTGCTGAACTCTTGAATATTGCTCCGGCCCAGGTGTACACCCTCGTACGAACTGGTGAATTACCAGCAATCAAGATCGGTGCTCGTGGACAATGGCGAGTGGAAGATCAAGCTCTTGAGAATTACATCACAAAGCTTTATTCATCTACCGCAGAGTTTGTTGCGCAAAATCCTCGTTAAGTTAATGCGCCAGACCTAACGGTTCGACTAGCAACGATAGAACGTTTTGGGATTGTAAAAACTTTTGAGTTTCCTTCGATGTCCAAGGAATCAAATCCAGTTCTTCGACAAATTCCCTCAATGATTTGGTCACCTGCTACATACCAAGTGCTCGTTATTTGTTGATCAGCCAGATCGTGAAACCAAACATTGTCCAACCAGTTAATGGCATCTGGTGCCCCAGATCTTTGGGATAGCTCACTGAGTCCGGAAACCGCTGACACAAAATCGAAGTTCACCAAGAACTGAGTGGTCAAATTTTCAAGAATCATAAATGGGTCGGCTAGATGTTTGACCTCCCCAACTACCAGCGGAAGTTCGCCGTGAGCCAGTCTCAGCTCAATGGTGCTGGAAGTATTTCGAAGTCGATCCAGCCACGAAACATGAGCTTGTTCGTACCGAACTGTTTCCAGAACTTCGTAGGCAAGGTCTAGGCGTTCCTCAGACTCAACTTCCTCGGCGGCCTGAAGCAGGACACGATTGAGTTCGGCGATTAATGAGGATTCAAACTCCGCAGATTCCATGCCGATATTTCACCTCATTCCCCAGGTTACGAATCAAAAATCTGGAGGCCTGTGGATAACCAAATATAGATATCCACAGATTTAACTGAGTTCAGCTGCAGGTATTGACAGTCAATGAAAGAGAAATTAGAAAGTTTGTACTGGTGTTTTTGCGGGAATAAAAACACCAGGCAGCACCTGCTGGTACCTGCATAGGTTCGTAAGTGCTGCGATTGCTAAACGTTTCGGGGGGAAACAATGAACGCAATTATCTATGCGCTGCCAGCGCCCGGTGCACGTCAATACAAGCCAGGCAACATTATTAATTTGCCAGTGCGAACTAAACATGGTTTGCAAGAAACTTTGCCGTTTGAATGGCCAACTGATGGTGCAAATGCAATCAAGTACGTGCCACCTCGAATGGCTGAAAACCGACCAGACAGCTTTGATCCACAAGCTACAGCCAGAGTTGACTTACCGTCTGCGCGGCAATGGTCGATGCGTTTAGTCCATGCCTTGGTTGAAGTAGTTAATGGCTCTAGGCCAGCAGCTCAGCTCAATAGGTGGATTACCCCGGAAGTCATGAGTCAGCTTCAGGGCCAAATTGCTAGGAACAAGCTGCCTCGACTCTGTGTTCGCAGCATTCATGTTCATGAGACAGATGATGGCGTTGCTGAAGTTAGTTCTGTGTTTGGCACACCTAATAGATCGTTCGCACTGGCTCTGCGGCTTGAAGGTTTGGATGGCAGATGGCGGGCAACAAGTTTGATGTGGGCACTGCCGGAATAGTTTCGGCAAGGTAACTACTGCCGGAATAGTTTCGGCAAGGTAAGTACTGCCGGAATAGTTAGCTCGCTGCGCCGTGACACTTCTTGTACTTAGTACCTGATCCACATGGGCAAGGCTCATTACGACCCACGTTTGCGTATGCATCATTTGAAACCGAAGTGGTTTTAACTTCGCCAGATTCGCTTGGTCCTGAGTACTGAAGTGCTGCTACTGATTTCGGTGTAATCAAACCTTTAGTTTCTAGCTCGACACCTTCATCCGCACCATCGCTATGTACATGTGGCGTAACGGTAACTTCGGCATTAAACATGTAGCCAACAGATTCTTCCTTGATGGCTTCCATCATTGCAACGAATAAATCAAAGCCTTCGCGCTGATATTCGACAAGAGGATCTCGCTGCGCCATTGCGCGCAAGCCAATACCTTCTTGCAAGTAATCCATTTCATACAGGTGCTCGCGCCACTTTCGATCCAGAACCGAAAGGATCACTCGGCGTTCAAGTTCACGCATTACCGGTGGTTGTAGCGCAGCTTCACGAGCTAAGTAAGCGCGATTGATATCTTCCTGCAAAGTGACGGTCATGAATTCCGCAGATAGATCCGCTGGATCACCACCTGCGGCCTTCACCATGTCGTCAATCGAAATCTCAATTGGGTAAAGTGCAGATAAAGCCTTCCATAGCGCCTGCAAGTCCCAATCTTCTGGAAAACCTTCTGCAGTTTCGGCTGCAACATAGGCAGCAATCGTGTCATTCATGAAGGTCTTTATTTGTTCTTGAATATCTTCGCCATCAAGCACTCGGGAACGCTCAGCGTAAACGACCTGGCGTTGACGGTTCATTACTTCGTCATACTTCAAAACATTTTTACGAATCTCAAAGTTCTGCGCTTCAACTTGAGTCTGGGCGGAACGAATTGAGTTAGTAACCATCTTGGCTTCGATCGGAACATCGTCAGGCACGTTAAAGCGCTGCAAGAACGAATTAACCATGTCGCCCTTGAACAAGCGCATCAAATCATCTTCAAGCGACAAGTAGAAACGCGTTTCACCTGGGTCACCTTGACGGCCAGAACGACCACGCAACTGGTTATCAATGCGACGAGATTCGTGACGTTCAGTTCCTAGAACATAAAGTCCGCCGACGTCAACAACTTCGTTGTGCTCTGATTCCACTGCTGCTTTAGCAGCCTCCAGCGCTGGTCCCCAAGCTGCTTCATACTCAGCAGCATTTTCTACTGGGTCAAGTCCACGCCGCTCAAGTTCTTGAGCTGCCCGAAATTCTGGGTTACCACCAAGCATGATGTCAGTACCACGGCCAGCCATATTTGTTGCGACAGTTACTGCGCCTTTACGACCTGCTTCAGCAACAATGCTCGCCTCGCGATCATGTTGCTTTGCATTCAAGACTTCGTGCGGAATGCCAGTGCGAGTTAAATACTTTGAAACTAATTCGCTCTTCTCGACGCTGGTGGTTCCAACCAAAACTGGCTGACCCGCGCGGTGCTTTTCTTCGATGTCAGCAATTACTGCCTTCAGCTTTGCATCTTCAGTGCGGTAAACCAAGTCTGATTGATCAACACGTTGCACAGGACGATTGGCTGGAATTGGAACTACACCAAGCTTGTAGATCTGTTGGAATTCTGAAGCTTCAGTCATCGCAGTACCAGTCATGCCTGAGAGCTTGTCGTACATGCGGAAGTAATTCTGAATAGTGATGGTGGCTAGCGTCTGATTCTCATTTTGAATCTCTACGCCTTCTTTTGCCTCAATTGCCTGGTGCATTCCGTCGTTGTATCGACGTCCAGCCAAAATACGTCCAGTATGTTCGTCAACGATCAAAACTTCGCCGTCCATGACGACGTAGTCTTTATCCTTCTTGAACAATGCCAGGGCCTTGATTGCGTTATTCAAGTAACCGACTAGTTGAGTATTTTCTGATTCGTAGAGATTTTCGATACCTAACCAATTCTCAACTTTCTCAACACCCGGTTCCAAAATTCCGATTGTGCGCTTCTTCTCATTTATTTCGTAATCAGTTTCAGCAGTTAGGCGCGGAACTAAGCGTGCAAACTCGGCGTACCACTTGGTTGCAACATCGGCTGGTCCACTAATTAAAAGTGGAGTACGGGCTTCATCGATCAAGATCGAGTCAACTTCATCGACGATGGCAAAGTTGTAATCCCGCTGCACACGATCAGAAGGATTAAGTGTCATGTTGTCGCGAAGATAATCGAAACCAAATTCATTGTTTGTGCCATATGTAATATCCGCGTTGTAAGCACCGCGGCGCTGTTCCGGATCCATGTGCGAAAGAATTGTGCCAACTTCTAAACCTAGAAAGCGATGAACACGACCCATCCACTGTGCATCTCGAGCGGCCAAATAATCGTTAACCGTTACTACGTGAACGCCCCGACCCGAAAGCGCATTCAAGTACGCGGGCAGAGTGGATACAAGTGTTTTACCTTCACCAGTGCGCATTTCTGCAATGTTTCCTAAGTGAAGTGCTGCGCCACCCATTAACTGAACGTCATAGTGACGTTGCCCTAAGGTTCGCTTGCTAGCTTCTCGGACTGCAGCGAATGCCTCTGGCAATAAGTCATCAAGGCTTTCACCATTTTCAATCCGAAGTTTAAAGTCAGCCGTTAGCCCACGTAGTTCTTCATCAGACATAGCGATGTAATGCTCTTCAAGCGTGTTTACTTGAGCGGCAAGTGACTCAAGGGTTCGCAGAATCTTTCCTTCGCCAGCACGAAGAATTTTGTCCAGAACGCTCACAGATAAGTCCTTGCTATAAATCAAAGTTGCGCGATTGCGCTGCTCTAATCGTAAGTGACGACCTGCATCCACTTGAAATCCAAGGCTTTGGGGTTGAATTTCGCAGATTTATGTCTATTTCTTGGATCGCGCTTCCCTATTTATTGGGTTTTCTTATGTTAGTTTCGAAATGAAGCTTCCCCCACCGAACGTGAGAACATGAACAAATCCAGCAAAACCTTTATTTCT
>JBDLQS010000088.1:0-5046 GCA_039800445.1 Actinomycetota bacterium | reverse complement strand
AACCTCGACGTCTAACAGCTGATAAATCTGAGGCTGTGAACTTAGCTCCTTGGATTCCGCGGTGGAGTCGATCTGGTTCTTCCCATGCGAGAAGGATTTGAGCAGCAGAACCTGCGGACATAGTTAGCCCAACACCAACTGGAACTGTGTCTCGTAAACCAGTCATGCGCTCAGCAGCAGCAACGCAGATTCGCTGATCGCCTTGGCGACGGTAAAGCTGAGCACTTTCTTTGGTGGCATCACGCAGTGCGATCAAAATTGGATTAGCAATGGCTAGAAGTTTGTCTTCGCCGGCAGCGCCAGCTAATTCGCCTACGCGTGGGCCGAGAACGAATCGTCCGTTGATATCCCGAGCAACTAAACGATGGTGCTCAAGGGCAGTTGCCAGGCGGTGGGCTGTTGGTCTGGCTAAACCAGTTGCAGCAACTAATCCAGCCAATGTCAGCGGGCCAGATTCCAAAGCGTCCAGAATGTGGGCAGCTTTATCCAGAACACCTACACCGCTACTAATATCGTCCATGTACTGATATTGGTATCTCGAATAGTGAGATGTCAAAATTGCTACTCAACAGGAGGCAGTTATGGGACGCACATTGGCACAGAAGGTTTGGGACGATCACGTAGTTCGTCGCGCCGAAGGTGAACCGGACTTACTTTATATCGATCTACACCTGACTCATGAAGTCACAAGCCCACAGGCTTTCGATGGTTTGCGCGCAGCTGGTCGCCCAGTTCGCCGCAAAGATCTAACCATCGCCACTGAAGATCACAACGTACCAACTACTGACATCGACAAACCAATTGTTGATCCAATCAGTCGCGCCCAGATTGATGCACTTCGCATCAACACCAAAGAATTTGGAATTGAAAACTACGAACTTGGAAACAAGGAACAAGGAATTGTTCACATCATTGCGCCACAGTCCGGTCTTACTCAGCCAGGTATGACAATTGTTTGTGGTGACTCACATACTTCAACTCATGGTGCATTCGGTTCAATCGGAATGGGAATTGGCACAAGTGAAGTTGAGCATGTTCTAGCAACTCAGACTTTGCCACTAAAGCCTTTCAAGACCATGGCAATCACCGTTAACGGCAAACTTCCAGCTGGCGTAACTTCCAAAGATTTAATCTTGGCAATCATTGCTGAAATTGGAACTGGCGGTGGTCAGGGTTACATCCTTGAATACCGTGGTGAAGCAATTCGCGCATTGTCCATGGAAGGTCGTATGACCATGTGCAACATGAGCATCGAAGCTGGCGCTCGCGCTGGCATGATCGCTCCGGATGAAACTACTTTCGAATACGTAAAGGGTCGCGAGCACGCACCTAAGGGTGATGACTGGGACGCTGCAGTTGCTTACTGGAAAACCTTGCCAACTGATGACGACGCAGTGTTTGATCGCGAAGTAATCATTGACGCAACAAAGCTCAGCCCATTTGTAACTTGGGGAACTAACCCTGGTCAGGGTGCTCCGCTTTCAGCAAATGTGCCAAGCCCAGATGACTTCACAGATGAAGTCGACAAGAAGGCAACCGAAAAGGCCCTTGAGTACATGGACCTTAAAGCTGGAATGCCGATTCGCGACATAAAAATTGACACTGTGTTTATCGGATCCTGCACCAATGGCCGTATCGAAGATCTTCGCGCAGCCGCAGACATCCTGAAGGGCAAGAAGATCGCAGATGGCATGCGCATGATGGTTGTGCCAGGTTCTGTTCGCGTTCGCCTTGAAGCTATGGCTGAAGGTTTAGACAAGGTCTTCCTTGAGGCTGGAGCTGAATGGCGCGAAGCAGGTTGCTCAATGTGTCTTGGTATGAACCCAGACAAACTAACACCAGGTGAGCGCAGCGCTTCAACTTCTAACCGAAACTTTGAAGGACGCCAAGGTCCAGGTGGACGCACTCACTTAGTGTCCCCAGCCGTTGCTGCTGCAACTGCAATCCGCGGCACACTTTCATCACCAGCTGATCTTGTAGGGAGCTCAAACTAATGGATAAGTTCACAGTTCACACCGGCACTGCCGCACCACTTCGAGAAAGCAATGTCGATACCGACCAGATCATTCCGGCGGAATACCTAAAGCGCATCACTCGCCATGGTTTCGAAGATGGTTTGTTTAACTCCTGGCGTAAAGATGCCAACTTCGTACTTAATCGTCCGGCGTATCAAGGTGTAAGTGTTTTGGTTGCAGGTCCTGATTTTGGAACTGGATCAAGCCGTGAGCACGCAGTTTGGGCACTTATGGATTACGGCTTCAAGGTTGTGATCTCATCGCGCTTTGCTGACATCTTCCGCGGGAACTCGGGCAAGCAAGGTCTATTAACTGCAGTTGTTGAACAAAGTGCCGTAGAGCAACTTTGGAAGATTATTGAAGAAGAGCCAACAACTCCGGTAACCGTTGACCTAGAAGCCCAGGTAATCACTGCCGCTGGCTTCACAACCAAGTTTGAGGTCGATAGTTACGTCAGATGGCGCCTAATGGAGGGGCTAGATGACATTGGCCTGACCCTCAAGCACGTGGATGAGATCACGGCCTTTGAGGCAAAACGACCTAGATTTAAGCCCACCACGATCTAAATCACCCCAATATCGGCAAAAAATCCCAAGAAATTGGGATTTTTTGCATTTCTTGGGCGTGTCAGGCTAAAAACCCTTGATTTTGAGCCGTAAAGTCACAAGTGAGCCAGGCGGGGAAGCCTGGAACAACTCAAAGGCCGTTAATTCGCAAGGGTTAATGACAAAAAAGATCGCCGGCATTCATCAATGGAGGTCGGGTAACTATGGAGGATCCAAAGTGAACAAGGCAGAACTAATTGATGGAGTAGCTGAAGCCGCAGGCCTAAGCAAAAAAGACGCCACCGCAGCTGTAGATGCAGTTTTCGACAGCATCTCCCGCGCAGTAGCCAAGGGTGACAAGGTTTCCCTAACTGGCTTCGGCATCTTCGAGAAGTCAGACCGCGCAGCACGTACTGGCCGCAACCCACAGACTGGTGCTCCAGTTCAGATTGCAGCAACATCAGTACCTAAGTTCCGCGCAGGCGCTGAATTCAAGAAAAAGGTTTCAGGCAAATAAGCCTTAAAGCTTAAAGCGATCGGACTCGTTGGGAAACCAACGAGTCCGATCCATTTTTGTGTCAGGATGATTAAGTCATGAGCAAATTCCCATCACAGTCTCACCGTGGTTTCTGGTATCGGTTTATCGAATTCATTTTGCGCCCGATTCTGAAGGCAGCAACGGCCCGGGACTGGCGAGGTGGCGAATACTTGCGCGTTGACCAAGGCATCGTCGTAGCGATGAATCACCTTTCTTGGTATGACCCGTTGGTTGCTGCGCACTTTGTTAATGACAATGGCAGGCCCGTTAGATTCTTGGCCAAAGTTGAAGTATTCAAAATCCCGCTACTTGGTCCGATTTTGAAAAGTGCTGGCCAGATTCCAGTGCAGCGTGGAAATTCAGATGCCGCAGCTGGTTCATTACGCGAAGCCTTTAATGCAATCGAGAATGGTCAGTGTGTAGTCATATATCCAGAAGGCACATTGACTCGGGACCCAAACCTTTGGCCGATGACTGCAAAGACTGGCGCAGCGCGCATTGCACTAATGACTGGAGCGCCAGTTATTCCAGCAGCGCAGTGGGGACCGCAAGAAGTTATTGCGCCTTACTCAAAGCGCGTGCGATTGTTTCCGCGCAAAACTATGCACGTCTGGGCCGGACCTGCCGTTGATCTTGATGACTTGAGAAGTCAGCCAGTCTCAGCAAACACATTGCGGGAAGCCACTGAACGCATAATGCGCGACATAACTAAAATATTGAGTGAACAACGTGGCGAGACCCCACCTGCTGTTCCGCTGGATCGTCGAATTGCACTTCAAAAGAAAGCAGAGTCATAATGCGCGTCGCCGTAATGGGAGCTGGTTCCTGGGGATCAGTTTTCTCGATGATTCTTGCTGACGCTGGATGCGATGTGTCTCTATGGGCTCGTAGCGCCGCAATTGCTGATGACATCAATTCCACTCACATTAACCACGCGTATTTTCCAGAACTAACTCTTCCTAAAAATATCTTGGCGACTACAAATCCAGATCAGGCCTTAACTGATGCTGATCTTGTTGTGCTGGCAATGCCAGCACAAACTTTACGAGGGAATCTTTCTGCCTGGAGCATGTCTATTCCAGCGGATTCCATCTTGGTATCACTTATCAAAGGCGTTGAATTAGGAACAGCAGAGCGCATGACTGAAGTCATAGCCGAGATAACCAAAGTTGATACCGATCGAGTTGCGGTAGTTTCTGGGCCTAACTTGGCTCATGAAATTGCAGCCCGCGAACCAGCCGCAACCACAGTTGCTTGCGCCAATGAAGAGTTTGCAATCAAGATTCAAGATGCCTGCACTACTGATTATTTCCGTCCTTATTACACAACTGATGTGGTTGGCGTGGAGATCGCTGGTGCGGTCAAGAACGTAATCGCTTTGGCAAACGGAATGGCAGTTGGCCTTGGTTATGGCGAGAATTCCCAGTCCGCATTGATGACTCGTGGCCTAGCTGAGATGTCTCGCTTGGGTGTTGCCCTTGGCGCTAACCCTCTTACTTTTGCCGGTCTAGCCGGCGTTGGCGATTTGATTGCAACTTGCCAGTCACCGCTATCGCGCAACCGAACCATTGGTGTTTACCTTGGTGAAGGTAAGACCATCGAGCAAGCTCAAACCTTAACCAAAACCACATCAGAAGGCGTTAAGAGTTGCCAATCCATTTTGGATCTTGCCAATCGCCACGGTGTTGAGATGCCAATTACGGAGCAAGTTGTAAACGTAATTCATCGCGGAACTAGCGCTGAGAAAGTTCTGAAGGCCTTCATGTCTCGTCCGACGACAGCCGAAGAAGGTCAAGAACTACAGGAGCATATGTAGTTACTAGTAGCCCATTTTTGGTTGAGTTTGATTTGCAATTTCACCAGTGGCATTTAGAGCTTGATCCAGATCAGCCCAAATATCGTTTGCGTTTTCAATTCCTACAGATACTCGAATTAGATTCTCCGGAAC
>JBDLQS010000087.1:0-6186 GCA_039800445.1 Actinomycetota bacterium | reverse complement strand
AACTACACCCACATGACACTTTGGGCTGAGAATAATGTCGGACTTCATAACTTGTTTCGGCTATCCAGCAAAGCGAGTTTGGAAGGTTATTACTACCAACCAAGATTTGATGCTGAGTTATTAGAGCAACACGGCAAGGGAATCATCGGCACAACTGGCTGTCCTTCTGGTGAAGTTAATCGTTGGTTGCAAGCTGGTAACTATGACAAAGCCCTAAGCACCGCTGCAACTATGCGCGAAATCTTGGGACAAGAGAATTATTTTGTTGAGTTGATGGATCATGGCTTAGGAATTGAACGTCGCCACCGCGAAGATTTGCTAAAGATCGCAAAGAATTTGAATTTAAAGTTGGTCGCAACAAATGACCTGCATTACGTGTATCCCGAAGATGCCCGAATGCACGAAGTATTGCTTTGCATTGGCACTCGATCCACTATGGATGATCCAAAGCGATTCAAATTTGATGCCCAAGACTTCTATCTAAAAACTGCTGCGGAGATGCGTGAAGTTTGGCGTGAACTTCCTGAGGCTTGCGATAACACTTTATTGATTGCAGAACGTTGCAACATTAATTTTGTTGAAGGCCAAGATCTCCTGCCTTCTTTCCCAGTTCCAGCTGGCGAGACTGAAAACACTTGGTTAGTCAAAGAAGTCGAGATTGGATTAAAGCGAAGATTCAATAGTGACAAGATTCCAAAGGAACACCTCGAGCGAGCTAATTTTGAGCTTGCTGTTGTAGAGCAAATGGGATTCCCGGGCTACTTCTTAGTTGTAGCTGACCTTTGTCGACATGCTCGCGAAGAAGGGATTCGCGTCGGGCCCGGCCGTGGCTCAGCCGCAGGGGCACTGATTGCTTGGGCACTTGGCATCACCGAACTTGATCCAATCAAGCACGGCTTACTCTTTGAGCGCTTCTTAAATCCAGAACGAATCTCAATGCCGGACATTGACATTGACTTTGATGAACGCCGCCGCAGTGAAATGATTCGCTATGCAACGCATAAGTATGGTGAAGAGCGCGTGGCTCAAATCATCACTTACGCATCGATTAAGGCGAAAGCGGCTGTTAAGGATTCAACTCGCGCACTTGGGTTCCCATATGCACTCGGTGACAAAATTACCAAAGCAATGCCACCAGGTGTTATGGGTAAAGACATCCCACTATCTGGAATCTTTGACCCAGAACATGATCGCTATGGCGAAGCGGGCGAATTCCGAGATCTTTACGATGATGACGCAGACGTTAGAGCAGTGGTCGATACAGCCCGAGGCATCGAGGGCCTAAAGCGCCAGCCAGGAGTGCATGCCGCCGGCGTTATCTTGTGTAAAGAGGAATTGATCGACGTCTTGCCGGTTTGGCGTCGAGACCAAGATGGCGCAATTATTACCCAGTTTGATATGGGTGCTTGCGAATCACTTGGTCTGCTAAAGATGGACTTTTTAGGACTGCGAAATCTGACAGTTCTGGATGACACTTTGCTCAACATAAAGTCCAACCGCGACGAAACGGTTGTCCTTGAAGAATTGGGCCTTGATGACCTTAAGACATATGAGCTGTTGGCACGCGGTGACACCCTAGGTGTTTTCCAGTTAGATAGTGGTCCGATTCGATCCTTGCTGCGTTCAATGAATCCTGACTCATTCGAAGATATCTCCGCGGTTCTTGCTTTGTATCGCCCTGGTCCAATGGGTGTCAATGCCCATACCGATTACGCAGATTACAAAAATAAGCGCAAAGTTCAAGTTCCAATTCATCCAGATTTGGAAAAGCCGTTAGCAGCAATTCTGGGTGACACCTACGGACTAATCGTTTATCAGGAACAGGTTATGGCGATTGCTCAAGAAGTTGCTGGCTACACACTTGGTCAAGCAGATCTTTTACGTCGCGCCATGGGTAAAAAGAAAAAAGAGATTCTTGATAAGGAATACGTGCCATTCGAAGCGGGCATGAAAGAGCGTGGTTTCTCTCAAGTTGCAATCGACAAGTTATGGGAGACCTTGGTTCCGTTCTCGGACTATGCATTCAATAAAGCGCACAGCGCCGGCTACGGATTAGTTTCCTATTGGACTGCTTACCTCAAGGCAAACTACCCAGCCGAATACATGTCAGCTTTACTAACCAGTGTTAAGGACGACAAGGACAAGTCTGCGGTTTACCTAAATGAATGTCGTCGCATGGGTATCAAGGTTTTGCCTCCAGATGTAAACGAATCTGATGTTGACTTCACTGCTATTGGTACCGACATTCGCTTTGGGCTAGCGGCCGTGAGAAATGTTGGAGTTAACGTAGTTGAATCCTTGAAGGTAAGTCGAGTTGCTAAAGGTAGATTCACGTCATTTGGTGACTTCTTGGCAAAAGTTGATGTACAGGTTTGCAACAAGCGCGTTATCGAATCGCTAATCAAAGCTGGTGCATTTGATTCTCTTGGTCACACTCGTCGGGGTTTGTTTGCAGTACACGTTGAATCCGTGGATTCAGTTTTAGACACTAAGAAAGCTGAAGCCATTGGTCAGTTTGATCTGTTTGGATCCTCAGATGATTTTTCTGATGAATCAATCGGTGGCATCGAAGTCAACATCTCATTAGATGAGTGGGATAAGAAAACTTTGCTTGCCCAAGAACGTGACATGCTGGGTCTATACGTCAGTGACCACCCACTGTTTGGTGTTGAGCACGTTTTGGCAATGAGTACCTCGATGCCAATCTCTGGCGTTGCAGATGCTTCAGATGGCGCAGTAGTTACGCTCGGTGGACTAGTGAGCAGCGTACAACTTAAGACCACAAAGCGATCAGGTGATCGCTGGGCGATTGTTGCGCTCGAAGATCTTGAAGGCGTCGTCGAAGTCATGGTTTGGCCAAACACGTTTACCAAGTTCGCAACGCTACTTAATGATGACGCGATTTTGTTGATGAAGGTTCGAATTGATAAGCGTGATGATGAAGGCCCACGAGTTGCCGCTCTCGAAGTATCAGTTCCAGACATCAGCGCTGCATACTCAGGTCCAGTAAATGTCTACATTCCAGAAACTCGCGTGAACGCTGCTGTAATGGATTCATTGCGCCAAATTCTGAGTGCGCATCCTGGCACAACTGAAGTTCACTTAACTGTGGTGCAGGCTGACAAGTTTGTATCAGTTAAAACTGATGACAAGTTGCGAGTTGCGCCGTCACCTTCACTTTTTGCAGACCTTAAAGCTCTACTTGGCTCAGCTTGTTTAGAAGCTCCAGTTTTACAAACTAACTAGCAATCTTGGCAAATATCGCCGAGAGAAGTTCAGCTAAATCATTTGGTGAAAGTTCAATGTCAAAGCCACGTCGGCCACCACTAACCAAAATGGTTTCGAACTGTTTCGCTGATTCGTCGATCACAGTAGTAAGTAGTCGCTTTTGCCCTATTGGACTTATGCCACCAACCACATATCCAGTTAGGCGCGCGGCTTGTGCCGGGTCAGCCATAGTTGCTCGTTTTGCACCCAAGGTTCGAGACAGTAATTTAAGACTCACTTGTTGATTGACTGGAACTATTGCAACAGCAAAAGCTTCATCCACATTGGCAATCAAGGTTTTAAACACTCGATTTGGATCAACACCTAGTTTTTCAGCAGCCTCAAGCCCAAATGAGGTCGAATTGGGATCATGGGAGTACTCGTGTTCAGTGAATTCGATCCCGGCAGACCTTAGCAATTTAGTCGCTGGAGTACCTGTAGCCATAGCAACAAATCCTATGCCCAAGAAATCAAGTTAAACTTTGAATTATGTTGTCAACCCTAGATTTGCGAGGTGGATCCCGACGCGCTTCGGATCTGCGCAATCTAGTGCCGCGCGCGAAGTTCGACCTGGATTCAGTGGTTGAACAAGTCCGCCCAATTATTGAAGATGTTCGGGACCGCGGAGTTGCCGCAGTTCAAGACTGGTCTGAGAAATTCGATGGCGTTCGCGCCCCACAGATCCGAGTGCCGCAAGAAGTTATTGATGAGTCACTGAAGGAACTTGACCCCAAGATCAAAGCAGCACTTATTGATGCCATTGCCCGGGTGCGAATAGTTCACGAACACCAACGCCGAAGTGATACCACTGTCACTGTTGCTCCGGGTGGAACGGTTTCCGAACGCTGGTTACCAGTTCAGCGCGTTGGACTTTATGTTCCTGGTGGAGTTTATGTCTATCCAAGCAGCGTGATTATGAATGTTGTGCCTGCTCAAATTGCTGGAGTTCAGTCCTTAGTTGTTTGTTCGCCGCCGCAAAAAGATTTTGGCGGATGGCCACACCCAACAATTTTGGCAGCCTGTGCGCTACTTGGGGTTACCGAAGTTTATGCCGCTGGTGGATCCCAAGCGATTGCGCTAATGGCATACGGCGCAACTGATGATATTGAAATCGAACCGGTTTATTTAGTTACTGGACCAGGCAACATGTATGTAACTGCGGCTAAGCGAATGCTTAAGGGTTTAATTGGAATTGATTCTGAAGCTGGTCCAACTGAAATTGCGATCTTGGCTGATGACTCTGCGAACCCAGATTTTGTAGCAGCAGATTTGATTAGCCAGGCTGAACACGACGAAGTTGCGGCATCAGTTCTAGTAACAGATAGTGAAGAGTTGATCAAGAATGTTCGTGACAGCCTAGAGCGCTTAGTTCCTCTAACTATGAACAAGGATCGAATTCGGATTGCACTGACTGGTCAACAAAGCGCCTTCGTTTTAGTTGACGATTTAGATCATGGCCTAAATGTTGTTGATGCGTATGCTGCTGAGCACTTAGAAATTCACACTCGTAATGCATCTGAAGTAGCTAGACGAGTAAACAATGCTGGCGCGATCTTTGTTGGTGACTGGTCGCCAGTGTCATTAGGTGATTATGCAGCTGGATCAAATCACGTTTTACCAACAGGTGGATGTGCTTGTCACTCATCTGGACTATCAGTTCAGTCATTCTTGCGAGGGGTCCACTACGTCGAGTACAACGAGACTGCGCTTAGTGATATTGCCCAGACCGTTATCACGCTTGCAAACTCGGAAGGCTTACCGGGTCACGCAGCAGCGATTGAAATTCGTGCGAAATGACCGAGCTACCGATTCGCAAAGATTTAGTTGGTCGATCTCCATACGGTGCGCCTCAGATTGATGTCCCAGTGCGACTAAACACCAATGAAAATCCGTTTGGCCCGTCGCCTGAACTTGTGGCAGAACTAACCAAAGCAGTTTCAGCAATTGGCCCAAAGCTAAATCGATATCCTGATCGTGATGCCAATGAATTACGCGCTGACTTAGCTGGTTACCTGAATACTGAAAGCCAAGTTAGTTTGTCTGCAAAAAACATTTGGCCAGCAAACGGGTCTAATGAAGTGATGCAGCAACTACTCCAACTTTTTGGTGGTCCAAACAAATCGTTGGTTGCTTTTGATCCTACGTATTCGATGTACGAGGATTATTGCCGAAATACATTTACCAAGTATTTGAGCGTGGCGAGAAATGAAGATTTCACCATCGATAAGTCAGTTATTGATAGTGCACTGGCATTAAATCCAGACCTAATAGTTCTGACATCGCCAAACAATCCAACTGGCACGATCATTGACATGTCCGACATCGATTACTTATTGGCAAACTTTGCTGGGGTAGTAGTAGTGGATGAGGCTTATGCCGAATTCAGGCCAGCGGGTACTCCATCAGCGGTTTCCAGATTGAAGAACAATCCACGTCTAGTTGTGGTCCGCACCATGAGTAAAGCCTTTTCTTATGCTGGCGCCCGAGTTGGATACGCAGCGACAAGCCCTGAAATCGTCGAAGCAATTCAGTTGGTTCGCTTGCCGTATCACTTGTCAACAGTTACTCAAGCAGTTGCTCGAGTTGCCTTGCGATTTAGTGAACAGTTGCAAAGCCAGTTG
This sequence comes from Actinomycetota bacterium, assembly GCA_039800445.1. GTDB lineage: Bacteria > Actinomycetota > Actinomycetes > S36-B12 > UBA5976 > UBA5976. The sequence goes on along the minus strand of JBDLQS010000087.1, from coordinate 298 downwards.
ACCTTGCTTCGTAAGGAGCGAGATGACCTAGCTGCCTGGCTCAAGGATCAAGGCTTCGAAGTGGCTCCAAGTGGGGCAAACTTCCTGCTCTTTGGAACATTTGGAGATCGCAACCAGGTATGGGAACAATTAGTTAAGCAAGGTGTATTGATTCGCCAGACTGGCCCGAATGGCTACTTAAGAGTCAGTATTGGAACACCAGATGAAAACCAAGCCTTTAAGACCGCACTAATTCAAGTAACTAATCGAACTAACGGAAAGTAATCAGATGGCACGCACCGCACGCATTGAACGCACC
>JBDLQS010000086.1:0-8961 GCA_039800445.1 Actinomycetota bacterium | reverse complement strand
GATTGCTGCAGCAAACGACTCATCTTCTTTAGAGGCTTGAGCTGTGCGAAGCAAAATACCAATTCTGCCACTACTTACTAACCTGAAAATTGCTAATGAAATCAAGAGCACCAAAAACGATATGAGGTACGAGATTGTCTGCCCGGATTGAGTTTGCATTGCCTCTTCCGCCACAATGCGGTCGGCACCAAAAAGTGCTCCGTTGAATTGGCCACCGAGAGATTCTGATTGCGTAATGTAACTTCGCAAAAATTCGGAAATGCCAATTGTCAGTAGTGCGTAATAAAGTCCATCAAGCCTTCGGGCCGGGACGCTAATAATGAATCCCATCAAGGCACCGAACAATGTTCCAACGACAAGCATTACTGGCCAAGGAATTCCATAAGTGATGCTTAGGTATGTAGCTGCATATGCACCCACACCAACTGTCGCCAAACTTGCAAAAGATTGCAAACCTGCAGTGCCAATAATCAGTGTCCACAAAACGTTAATTGCAGCAAAAAAGCAGATACTGCCAAAAATTGAAAAAACTAATTGCTGTCCAACGCCAATTGGAATTGCCGCCAAAGCAAATAGGCCGACCAGCCAAAACAGAGGTTTCTTATCTTTAAGAATTAACTCCCGCTGCAATGTTTTTGGGTTGTATCTTCCTTCAAATCGCAACATTGAGCGTTTAGTTCCGGGAACTCTGATCCGGTGAAAAAGTGAGCTGGTTCTAACTGGCCAACGAGGAATCAGGCGTCGGCGTCCAACTTCGTATTTACTCACGAACATCCTCCAAAACCCCACCAAGTCCACGTGGTCTGAAAGTCAAAATCGCAATCACGAGAGCGAACTGAACGAAAGGAACGAAAGATTGCTCGGTGTAACGGGCAGTTACCGCTTCTGCGAACCCAAGTAGAACTGCAGCTAAAACGGTTCCTGGCATTGACCCAAGTCCGCCTGCCAAGGAAATGATTAAGCCAACGATTAGCGGCTGCACACCTGATGTCGGACTAACGAAGAAGATTTGTCCTAGTAAGACTGAGGCTAAGCCCGCGAGTGCGCCACTAATTGCCAGCGCAATCATTCCAGTAGTTCGAACTGAAACACCAACCATATTTGCACCAAGCGGGTTCATCATCATGGCTCGCATTTGAAGTCCGCGACGACTTCGTCTCATCCAAAGTGTCACAATAAGTAGTACGACTGTTGCAACCACTATCGTTCCAACTTGGCCGTAGGCAATACTGAAGTCACCAATCTTAAATCGCTTTATGCCAAAAATTTGGGGTAATGGTTTGCTTTGTGGACCAAAGATCAGCATGAAGATTTGAGTACCCATAATGCTGATAGCCAAAGTTGCAATCAATCCACGAACTGGGAAATTTACTCGATCGTGAAGTGGTAAAAATGCCAGTCCGCCAACTATCAATCCGGCAATCGCTGATCCAATCATGCCAAGCAAGACCACGCCTAGCGAGAGTAGTACGCCGTCACGAATGCTGAAATTCTTTGCCATGTATTGCGCGAACAAAAATGCCACATAGCCACCAAAGGTAAAAACAAATCCCTGTGCCAGATTTAACATGCCAACACTGGACCAGGTAAGTGAAATTCCGACAGCTACTAGACCGTACATAGACGCTAGAACTAAACCACTTGCGATTAACTCAATCATTACATCTCCGCTGCCGGAGGAATATCGCCAAATGCTTCGCCAACATCTTCCTTAAGTTCGCCGGCGTGCATTCCTAATATGCGATCACATCTACCAGATAACAAAGGTAAGTTTTGTTCGGCGATCAACATGGCTCCATCACCTAAATCAATTTTGCAAAGAGCATCAACTAAGCCAATAGAAATTTTTGGTGCAAGACCAAGGGATGGCTCATCAACGAGATATAGTTTTGCATCTGCCATAAGCGCACGTCCCACTGAAACCATTCGGCGTTCACCACCGGAAAGTGTGCCCGCTGATTGCTTCAATCTCGTGCGTAGTGGTGGAAAGACTTCTAAAATCGCATCCCGCCTCTGTTTGCGAGTTTTCCATGCGCCTTCGGTGTAGGCGCCACTGGCCAAATTTTCTTCCACGGTAAGTCCAGGGAAAATCGCATCACCTTGTGGCGCAATGGCAATTCCAGAGCGCACAATCTTTGGAGTATTGCGTCCGACACCGTGGGATCTACGTCCGCCAATTTGTTGCCCCATGAACTCAATCGAGCCATCTTGCCAACCAGTCATTCCGACAATCGTGCTGATCAGCGTGGTTTTGCCGTGACCGTTTAAGCCAACCAGTCCAATTCGCTCGCCAGGATCAATTGTGAAGTTGAGACCATGGATTACCCGCATGGTTCCGTACCCGGAGGAAACTTCGCGCATTTCAAGAAGACTCATGCCTATGCACCAACTGCGCTTTCTATTGGGACATCGAAGTACGCAGCCCGCACAGCTGGTTGCTTAAAGACTGAATCTGGAGGACCTTCGGCAATGATTTCGCCAACATCCAAAACCAGTACTCGGGATGCAACCATCGCAAGTAGTTCCAGCCGATGTTCAATCAAGAGCACAGATATCCCATACTCCTGTGCAAGTTTCCTAACTATTAAATCAATTTCATCAATTTCAGATCCGGTTAATCCCGAAGCTGGTTCATCCAGCAAAACTATTTTTGGTTCCCTGGCAAGTAAGCAGGCAAGCATTAGCTTGCGTCGTTCGAGGGTTTCTAATCCCCCAGTTGGAGCATTCATGGGTGCATTGAGGTGAACAAACTCAGCAACCCATTCCATTCTTAGGCGACTTGGTTTTGGATCGAAAGCCTTGCGAGCAGCTTTCAGGGTTTCGCCAACGGTTAGTGTTGCTGGAACAACTGGGCGTTGAAAAGTGCGCACCAGTCCGAGTTTGACTCTTTCTTGCATGGAAAGAGAAGTTATGTCGACACCATTGAGTTCAACTTTGCCCTGGTGATTCAAATTTCGACCAGACAAGACTTCAAAAAGGCTGGTCTTGCCGGCCCCATTGGGACCGGCAAGACCAACTACTTCTGCTTGACCAACACTTAAGTTCACATCACTAAGGATCTGACGACCACCTAGTTCAAGTGCAATGTTGGAACAAGCTAGTACTTGCATTTGACTACTGCATCCAAGCTGGCTTGACGAATGCTGCTTCAGCATCCCCTTCAGGAGCAATTGTCGTGTGACGACCGCCCTGAACTTGGTAGAAGTAGTGAGTTACACCCTTTGTAGGATCTGTTTCTACAGTTGGGTAAATCGGCACTGACTGGTTGGAGAAGTCCAAGTGTCCAGTCACACCGTCATATGGATTTGCCTTGATGTACTCGTTAACTGCAGCAAAGTCTGCTGGATCAACATTCTTCCAAGCATTTGCCAATACGTTAACTGTGTCGTAGCACCATCCGGTGTAGACCATACCCATAGATACGTCGTCTACGCCGAACTTAGCTTGGTACGCAGCACGGAATGCTTTGTCCTGATCGGAAGTATTTCCAACACCAATCACAGTTCCCCATACGAAACCTTCAGCTGCGGCTCCTGCAATCTGCAAGAACTCTGGCTGTGACGGTCCGTACTGTAGGTAGACAAGTGAATCTGCTACTGGATCTCCAGCAAACTGCTGTGAGAAGGAAGCAAGTTCTGCACCAATCCAGTGATCAACCATAATTGCGCCGGCTGGATTAGCTTCCAACTTAGCAATTACTGGACCCCAGTCTTTTGTACCTGCTGTGATGTCAATGATCTGACCAAGTTCCCACTTGCCACCTGAAGCTGCAATTGCTGCTTCCGTAGCGTCAGCGATGTTCTTGTTGTACGCGGTGTCACCACGAATGATGTCTACCTTGTTGTTGGTAGGCGTCCAAGAACCGCTGTCAGCAAGCTGAGTTAGGAAGGTTATAAAACCTGAACCGTAGAATGTCTCAGCTGGATCAGTGAAGTAGTTTCCATACTTAACTGGATCGCCCTGAGCCAACTTGATGGCATCGATGTTGGTGTCACCACTCATGTATGGTGCGCCATAAGCTGCTGCAGCATCAAGCGCTGGTGGCGGAATAATGACGAACGCAGACTGAATTGCAGAAACCTTCTCAGCAGCTAACTTTTGGAAAGCAGCTGTGATGCCTTCTGGAGTAAGAATGTCGATGTCGGTAACACTTAATTCAAGTGGACGACCATTAACACCACCAGCATTGTTGATTTCTTCGATTGCAAGATCTGTTCCGTTCCAGCAATCTTTATGATCCGCAATACCTGCCGGACCGGACTGTGCAAATGGTGCACCGATAACAATCGGTTCACCGGTTAGTGCAGCGGCTGTTGCAGCATCGGTTGCTGAGGCATCCCCAGAACCACCACCACAAGCAGCAAGTAATGCTGCCGCGGCTGCCAAACTGGCAACCCTTATTGATGTCTTGGATCGAATCACTTTCGTCCTCCACGCGTGACAGGGAGCGCGGGACCGCGCTCGATTGGGTTAATAGTGCTCTTTTTCTAACAAGTCCGTTATCCGTCAAATGGCGGATTTACAAAGGCCAAAACTTGCTAAGTCCAAAAAAGCCCAGAATTCAGGGGTTTATCCAGGAAGGTATTTGGCAACGATTTGATTACGGACAATGATTTGGTTCCGAATAACCCCTACAAGAATCCTTTAATTCTGGCACTATTTCGGTATGCCAAGCCCTTCATTCACCCAGACCATGGATGTAGTTGGCCGTGTCGCTGCTGCCGCATCAGAGCAAGGACCACAAGCGGCTCGGGCCAATGCAGTTTTTGAAGAACTTCGCAAGATAATTCCATTCGAGGCAGCCGAGATAAACACTTTGCATCCGATAACAGGTGAAGTTACTCCGCTTGCAAGCGTTGGATATGAATCAAATGTATTAGATCACCTTCATAGCCAGAGATTTACCGAATTGATGCAGGCACTTGCACTTCCCACTACCGGTCGCCCAGTTCGAATGAAGGATTTACCCGGTGATCCATTTGATAACTGGGCCGTGGGAGATGTTTTAGTTCCTGCTGGATATAGCGAAGGTTTAACCATGTGCCTTCGAACCACTGATGGCAGAGTCACCGGCGTCATTAATCTTTCAACTACATCGTCTGAACACCCTTCAGATATCGCGCGGGATGCAATCAGCAGTCTTTGCGGTGTCTTGGCAAATATGGTCGATCAAACTCAATCAGGAAAATTTCTATCCATGTTGATTGGCTCTGGACAGACAGCTGTTGGCATCAGTCCCGATGGAAATCCAATCGCAATTCCTGGATTAAACGATCATGTCTTGTTTAAGCCTGGTAGTGAATTGATCTCCTACGCGCATCAAAATGCAAGTATGAATTCCTGGAGTTCATTTATTTGGCCACACAATCCAGATGATGACATGTTTAGAATCCGCGTAATGCCGTGTAGCGGTGAGAACCAACCGATGTCAGCAGTGATTTCGCTTGATATCGCAGATGTTGGCCCACTTACACATCGTGAACTAGAAGTCTTAACTCTGGCGGCAAACGGCTTATCCAACTTGGAAATCGGCGCGGCATTGCAAATCAGTTCACGAACCGTTGGATCTCACATTGAACACATTCTCGATAAGTTAGGTGCGCCAAATCGCGCAGCGGCAGCTGCCAGAGCAATCACTGAGGGCTTGATTCTTGGCCAAGTAAAGAGATTCGACTAATCATTACAAAGCGTGGGTCGCTACTACTTGAGAAATGCGATCTGCTTGAGCAGCCGAAAGTTTCTGATCTGGCAAATTCTCAAAGGCATGTCCATACGGATCATTCATGCCAGTTTTGATACCGGACATCTCCTCAAGAACTGCAAGCCCACAATAAGGTACATAAACCGGCGAGTATCCACCTTCATGCGTCATCATGACTCGACCCGAGCAAACTTCATCTGCAAGTTGAAGTATCTTCTTGGTTAGCTCGCTATAGCCTGCAGCAGTTAGCAGCATCTGGGCAAGTGGATCGAATGCACTTGAATCAAAACCAGAAGTGATCACGATTACATCAGGATTAAATCGACGAATCGCTGGCAAAACTACTCTGTCAAATGCCGAGCTGTACGCACCTATTCCCGAGCCAGCAGGTAGCGGAATGTTAATTACTGATCCGGCAGCCAATCCATCGCCAATCTCATCAACTAATCCACTGTTTGCTGGATATAGATTGTCTTGATGAATAGAAATGCATAACACATCTGGGTCTGAGAAATAGATGTCCTGCGTTCCATTTCCGTGGTGCACATCCCAATCCACAATTGCAACTCGTTGTACTCCCATAGTTGCGCGAACATTTTCAATTGCTATTGCTGCGTTTGCAAATATGCAGTACCCCATTCCCGTTGACGCAATTGCATGATGTCCCGGTGGGCGCACTAACGCATAGGCATTGTTAACTTCGCCAGAAACTACAGCCCGTAGCGCTGCAATTGCTCCACCTGCAGCTAGAGCGGCAATTTCAAATCCACCAGAGCCAAATGGCGAATCGCCATCTCCCGCATCGCCACCTTTAGGATTTAGACTTTCTAGCTTGATTCGATCCAGATGCTCTTGGGTATGAACCCGCAATAGGTCTATTTCTGTGGCTGGAATCGCAGGAATTCGAACCAAGTCTTTGGCTAGGCCTGAGACTTCAACTAAGGAAGCGAATCGAACTTTTGTTTCCGGACTTTCAAAGTGTTGATATGGCTGAACTATGGAACTTGAAGGAATTTGTCCAGTGTTAGAGCCGGTGCTGTGCCAGCCATAGAGCTCTTCCCAAACAAATCCAGTCGCCATGTCTTTGACTTTACAACTTGAGCCGAAATTTAACTGTCGAATTCTATGCAAAACTTTCAAGTACATATTTAGTGTCAACAACTGTGGCAAATTCACCATTCAAATTGGCGCCCGTCATCCGCATCACGTCATCCGCACAAATTACTTCACCATTTACATCGGTCATGTCATATGCGCGAGTTGCGTCTAAAACAAAGGTCACCAGGTATCCAAGGTTTCCTGCCATGCGTGCAGTTGTCTCACAGCAATGATTTGTTGTGATTCCACAGATCACTAAATCTTGATAATCATGAGACTGGAGCCATTCATGAAGGTCAGGCGTGCCATAGAAGGCTGAATTTACCGATTTAGATATCAATAAATCGTGTTTACCTAAAATTCCCGATTGAAGGGCATTGCCGGGACTACCTGGAGCAAGCTTTGAATTTGGGCTTACGGAATCATGGCGAACCAAAACTATAGGACCTTCTTTTGTTCGCCATAAGTCAAGAAGCGCACCGATATTTTGTTCGCACTTTGGATTGGTGCTATTTCCCCATGCTGGATCCAGGAATCCATCTTGCACATCTATAACAATGAGTACTGGCAATTGCTTCATGTCAACAACTTTAACTGTCGAATCCCATACCGAATCGATCTAGGGTGCGAAGCCAAATGTTTCGCTTACCTTGATTGCGATCTGCTTTATCCAGAGACCAGCGCGTGAAGTTAATTCCAGCTGACTTAAATGGCTCAGGTGGGAATGGTATCGGCAAAGTGTTAACCATTTCAAGATTGCGACGATCAGTATCGCGATCTAGCAATTTATCGATTGAGACTTGGGCGCCGAACCGCGATGCACCAACACCAAGTCCGGTGTACCCAGCCACATAAACAACTTTGTCATCCATTGCGGTTCCCCAGAACGCACTAAAGCGCGTGCAAGTATCGATCGCACCGCTCCAGCCATATTCAAATCGCAGTCCTTCAAGTTGTGGGAAGGTGGAAAAGAAGTGGGTAGCTAACTTTGGCCAGGACTTTGTTGAGTGTTCATGCTGCACGCCAAAGCCACTGCGGAAATGGTAAGTCGCGTCATAACCGCCCCAGAGGATTCGGCCATCGGCAGTTGGTCGGTAGTAATGGAATTGATTTCCAGTGTCACCCACACCTTCGTTGCCAGCCCAACCAATGTCACGACGTTGTTGTTCACTTAACGGCTCAGTAACTAAAACTGAATCGTAAACCGGCACAATTAAATACTTTAGGCGGCGAAGTAGCGGTGGGAAAGCGTTTGTTGCTAGCAGCACTTTCGGAGCAGTCACGCTACCGAACTCAGTCTTTGCAGCAACACGATCACCACGTTCATCCAGGTCGATTACCTTGCTGTGTTCGTAGATTCGAACGCCAAGCTCAAGAGCAACATCTCGAAGTCCCCAGGCCAATCGCGCTGGATCACAAATCGCCACACTGTCTGGATCAAACAATGCGCCAAGGTAAGTCGGTGAATTTACACGTCGTCGAGTTTCGGCTTGATCTAACCAAACTAATTCTTCGCCATATGGTTTTGCTAATTCAACAAACTCTTGAAGTTCAGTGACTTGGTATTCCTCGGTGGCAACATCCATTTCGCCAACGCGCATCCAGTCGCAATCAATTTTGTGATCGATTACAAACTGTTCCATTTCATTTAAGTTCTGTTGGCCTAGTTTGCTCAGCTTGGCAATGTCATTTGGCCAACGATCTAAACCGTTTGCGAAACCGTGGGTCAGGGATGCCGCGACAAACCCACCGTTTTGTCCGGAAGCACCACGGGCAACTGCATTGCCTTCAACTAAAACCACATCAAGGTTGGGATTGTGTTCCTTAGCCTCAATTGCTGCCCATAAGCCAGTGAATCCACCACCAACGATTAACAGGTCAGCAGTTAAATTGCCAACAACCCGAGAGGCATCATGTTCGGGCTCAACTTCATCGTCGAGCCAATAAGAGCCTTCCCAAACATCGGCCAGAGATGGCAAAACGTGTGGTGAAGGTGTGTGTGAAAAAACCATTGCAAGAGTCCAAACGATTGGGTGAGCTAGGGCTCACTGGTGATCAGATGTGTCTGGCAAAAATCGCCAGCATTGTTTTCTGTCGGTATTCGCATTTTTGCGAATCCGGATCCCACCAGTCCCTTTCTATCTGCGCGCTAGGCCTTAAGT
>JBDLQS010000085.1:0-2936 GCA_039800445.1 Actinomycetota bacterium | reverse complement strand
ATGCAGGTGACAGGCCAACGGTAATTCGGCGTTCAGATGGCCACTGCAATTCACTGTTTTGAACAGCTGCGCGAACTCGATCCCGAGCTTCACCAACTGCAGTATCCGGCAGACCAACAATTGCCATACCTGGTAGTCCCTGACTCAAGTAAGCCTCGATGTCTACAACTAAACCTTCAACGCCATTGATAACTACGCCACATGCTCTAGCCAGGGTCATTATTCGATCCCTTTAATGTGATCTATCGTTGCGGGATGACCTAGGCAATAGATGACGCTGATGGCATCGAAGCGAATACCTTGATGTCTGGATTGATGATTGCTGAGCCAATGAAGCGCGGCAGTTCTAATGTGTTGAAGTTTTATTGGAGTTATGGCATCACTTGGAATTCCGTGACTATTTGATCTGCGAGTCTTGACTTCACAGAAAACTAAAGTGGAATCCTTTTGCGCGATTATGTCGAGTTCGACCCGCTTAAATCTCCAATTACGTCCAAGGATTTCATAACCCATGTCTTGCAAATAGATCGTGGCAATGTCTTCGCCAATTTTTCCCAGTTCGCTGTTTTTAAGGTGCACCAGTACATGGTGAAAGGTTTGGAGAAGTTTGGCCTAAAAATCTAGCTTCTGTGAACTAAATCAATATGTGGAAAGACTTAAGGAACTTCCATGTCAGGCTTAGAAAGCTCTTCGACATTTACATCTTTGAAAGTTAGGACGCGAGCCTTCTTAACAAAACGGGCTTGGCCATACATATCCCAGATCCAAGCATCAGTAAGTGTGGCCTCAAAGTAAACATCGCCAGCATCGTTAGTGCGAACCTGAACATCAACACCATTTGCTAAATACATTCGCCGTTCAGTGTGAACTATGTAACTGAAGAGGTGAACTAAGTCACGATACTCCCGGTAAAGCTCAAGCTCCATTTCGGATTCATAACGCTCTAACTCATCCGCTGACATGTAATTAGCCTATGCGGTGACTGGCTCAGATTCACTCGGGCCACTAGGTAATTTCCAAGACTTGCGATGCAAGTCAGTTGGACCCAGCCGTGCAATAGCCGCCATGTGGTCACTGGATCCGTAGCCTACGTTTCCTTCCCAGCCGAAGTCTGGATGAATCAAGGCCGCTTCCCGCATCAATTCATCCCGAGCTACTTTGGCTAAAACGCTTGCTGCAGATACCGATGCACACGATGCATCCGCCTTAATCTTCATGGTGACTGGAACCACAATGTCCGAAATCGGCTTTGTAAACAGATCGGACTCAGGTTCAAGTAACCAGTTGTGCTTACCGTCAAGAATTACATGATCTGGTTTTATGCTTAGCTGTTGATGCGCCCGCACCCAAGCCAATCGCAGTGCCGGAACAATTCCGATTTCATCAATCTCGCTGGCTGCCACATGCCCGATAGCAAATTCCACGACCCAGGCGGAAACCGGTTCAATCAATTTCTCTCGAGCGGTGCGACTGATTTGCTTGCTATCACGTAATCCAGATGGTACTTGCGATGTTTCTGCCGAAACAATTGCAACGCCTACCGAAACTGGACCAGCCAGTGCACCTCGTCCAACCTCATCGACACCTGCAACGTATTTAACGCCAGTTGAAAATAACTCTTGTTCTAATTCAAGGGTTGGTGCAGAGGAATTAATTTTCGATCCCACCAATACGACCAATTGGCCATATGCGCATTGCAACTCGACCAATTATTTCTTCTTCAGAAACCATGCCATTGTTCTTGTCTAAGTGGAAGCGTGAGTCTTCGGAATTACCGCGATTGTCACCCATAACAAATACATGACCTTCTGGAACCAAAACTTCAAAAGTTACTTGATCAGTAGTTGAGCCATCTTTGATGTAAGGCTCGTCGATTCCAACGCCGTTGAGAACAATTCGACCTTGTGTGTCACAACACTTAACTGTGTCGTTAGCAACACCGATGACGCGCTTAACTAAATCATTTCCAGAGTTCGCCGGAACGATTCCAATTGCTTGCAGCACGCGACCAACTGGAGTGTCGTAAGGGTTTGGAAATCCTTCTCCTAGCCAGCCACCGGGATCGTGAAACACAATTACATTTTCCCGATTAACTCCAGTGAATTGCGTGGAGATTTTTGAAACAATGATTCGATCGTTTTCCTGCAAAGTATCTTCCATGGAAGCGCTAGGAACATAAAAAGCTTGGATCAAAAAGGTTCGCACCAAGATTGAAAGAATTAAAGCCGTGCCAACAACAGTCACAAGTTCGCGTAGCAAACTTGGCTGCTTTTTAGGCTTTTTAGGCTTCTCTTTTTTGTGACCCATGGTTCTCTCATCATACTTTTAAACAAAAAATTAACGGGCCCACCAATAGATGAGCCCGTTAATTCAATAAGAGTTAAGCGTTGTCGCGTAATTCCTTGATCTTTGCCTTCTTGCCTCGTAGATCACGTAGGTAGTAAAGCTTGGCGCGACGTACGTCACCGCGGCTGACCAATTCGATCAATTCAACGATTGGTGAGTGAAGTGGGAAAGTACGTTCTACACCAGTTCCAAAGCTGATTTTGCGGACTGTGAATGTCTCACGAAGGCCACCGCCATGGCGACGGATAACGACACCTTGGAAGATCTGAATACGGGAACGGGTTCCTTCAACAACTCGAACGTGAACTTTTACGTTGTCGCCGGGACGGAAATCTGGAATTCCAGTGCGCAGGGATGCTGCGTCCACATCGTCTAGAAAATGCATTATTACTCCGAAGGACATGTCGCCGCAGGTCGAAAGCCCAATAAGTGGTTCTTGCCGGGTTTGTTGAGAACTTAATGTTTCAGCGCCCCTGTGGCGGTGCTGCTACGTTCCAACATCGTTGAGTTTGCCACAACTACTGGGTTTCCAGCAAATTGCCGTCAGAATGCCACGAATCAGTGGGTGCATATATATGCTTAGAACACCC
>JBDLQS010000084.1:0-4710 GCA_039800445.1 Actinomycetota bacterium | reverse complement strand
GACATCATGGGCGCCTCAATGTTTGGCGTAGAAAACTTTGTGGCACTTACGGGCGATGATGTAACGGCAGGAGATGAACCAGAAGCTCGTCGAGTTTTTGATACAGATGGCCCACAACTTGTTCGCCTGATGGGAACTCTCAAGCGCGGAGAGTACATGTCCGGACGAAAGATTGATCCAGCTCCACATATGTTTATTGGCGCAGTTGAAAATCCTGGCGCTCCACCGTTTGAGTACCGTGTGCAACGCGTAGCTAAGAAATATGCAGCTGGCGCAAAGTTCCTACAGCTACAGATTTGTTACCACCAAGATCGGCTTGAGAAATTCTGCGCGGGTGTTCGCGATGCTGGCCTAGCTGGAAAAATCGCAATCATCCCAACTGTTGTTTTAGTTAAGGGCGCTCGGCCACTGAACTTTATGCACAATAGTGTGCCTGGTATCGACGTTCCGGCTGATCAAATTGCTCGCGTTGAAAAGGCAGCTGATCCAGCTGAGGAAGCATATTTGCAAACTCTTGAGTTTGCTAAACATGCATTGGCTCAACCAGCCGTTCGTGGCTTACACATTACTGACTTTAGAAATGACGACACTCTAGAACGACTAATGACAGATCTCGGCAGAGTCCGCGAGATAACAACCAATAATGCATCAACTAACGAAGTAAAGGACGACCATGCATACAGTGCTTAGTTCCGCCACAAAAACCGTAACGATGGGTCATGACTTGCCTTTTGTGATCATTGGCGAGCGCCTAAACCCAACTGGTCGCAAGATCTTCCAGGAAAAGCTTCGTGCGGATGATCTTTCAACGATCAACATTGACGTTGCTGATCAGGTTGCCGGTGGCTGCGACATGCTTGACGTAAACATGGGTGTGCCATTAACTGATGAACCAGCACTTTTAGCCCGAGCCATCAAGCTAGTGCAGTCCCTAACTGACCTGCCAATCTGCATTGACTCATCAGTTATTGAAGCTCTTGATGCCGGTCTTGCAGTTTATGAAGGAAAAGCACTGGTTAACTCAATGACTGGTGAAGACGAGCGTATGGACATCATTCTTCCTTTGGTAAAGAAATATGACGCTGCCATCTTGGCGCTGCCAAATGATGAAATTGAAATTCCAATGCTTGCCAAGGATCGCATGGTAATCGTGGAAAAGATTGTTCGTCGTGTTGAAAAAGAAGGAATTTCGCTTGATAACCTTTTGATCGATCCACTTGCCATGCCAGTTGGAGCTGATCCTGAAAACGCAAAGAACACACTTGAAACTATTTACTTGATCAAGGAAAAGTACGGTTTAAACATGTCGATCGGCGCATCTAACGTTTCATTCGGCCTTCCTAATCGTCACGCTCTAAATGCCGCATTCATGCCAATGGCTATGTCAATGGGTCTAACTTCGGCGATCATGGATGGCCGCACTCCAGAAGTGGTGCAAGCAGTTCGGGCTGCTGATCTACTGCTTGGATTAGATCAATGGGGCGCAAATTGGATCACCAGTTTCCGCGCCAACAAAGAAGCGTAATTTCAAACTAGGCGAGAGATAAACCGTGCCAAACGAAGAAAGCACAAAGACTGACACCACTGTTAGTGGACTAGGTCGCGTTCAATTGCAGTTCACACCAAGTGGAACTGATGTTCGCGTGCCACCTGGTGTCACTGTCTTTGATGCAGCTTCTTGGAACGGTTTAGCAATTGATTCAACCTGTGGTGGACATGGAACTTGCAAGAAGTGCAAGATCCAGGTTATTGAAGGTGAAGTTCCGGTTTCACGCTTGGACATTCGCGCATTTAGCCCAGAACAACTAGCCGATGGCTGGCGCTTGGCTTGCGTTGCTCGAGCAAATGGAAATTTAAAGGTTGATGTTCCACCTCTTTCAACTCGTCCAAAGGCAGCAACAGTTGGAGTTGGACGCCAAGTAATTCTGCGCCCGGCAGTTCAAAAGCGTTACGTGGAACTTATTGAACCAACCCTTCACGATCAGCGCCCAGACATTGATCGGTTACGCGATGCTATGGATGACTTGGAATTTGAAGCTGATCTCTCAGTTTTAAAGACACTTCCAACCGTTCTTCGTAAAAATGATTTCAAAGTCACTGCAGTTGTTGTGAATGAAGCCCTGATTGCAGTAGAGCCAGGGGATACCTCGGCGCAAAACTATGCAATTGGTATTGACCTTGGAACTACAACAGTTGTGGCAACTTTGCTAGATCTAGTTACTGGAACTCCAATGGCAGTTAAGTCGATGCTGAACAAGCAGCAGCCATTTGGCGCTGATGTTATCTCACGCATTTCAGCAACCATGATGGATCCACTGGCTGCTGGCTTGATGCAAACTGCGGGTCTTGCCACATTAAATGAACTGATTGCTGAAGTTTGCACCGAAGCTGAAGTTTCGGCAGACCAGGTTTATGAAATTGCAATCGCTGGCAACGCCACAATGGTGGAAATTTTGCTTGGGGTAGACCCAGAGCCAGTTGGTGTTGCACCATTCATTACTGCAGCCCAGAAATGGCCAATCTTCACTGCTGCTGAAGTTGGCATCGAGCTTTTGCCATCGGCACGAGTCTTCTTATTCCCAGCATTTGGAGCATATGTTGGTGGCGACATCGTTGCAGGTGTGTTGGCGACAGGAATGGATCGCGATAAGCGAGTTCGCCTGTTAATTGATGTTGGCACTAACTGCGAAATCGTACTTTCCAATGGCGATCAAATCCTTACAACTGCAGCGCCAGCTGGCCCAGCATTTGAGGCGGCCTCAATTGCCTGCGGCATGCGTGCAGCTGATGGCGCAATTGAAGTTGTTCAAGTTACTGATGAAGGAATCAAACTCGGTGTCATCGGAGACACAACTCCAGTAGGCATTTGCGGATCTGGCTTAGTTGATGCAGTTTACGTTCTGCATAAAGCCAAGTTAATTGATGATTCAGGTCGATTTGTAACGGACGAAGATGCTGCAAAGATTGCGCCACATTTAGCATCCCGACTTTTGACCCGGGAAGCTGGAGATCGAATCTTTGTCTTGCATTGGGATGACGAAGAGCCAACGGTTTACTTATCGCAGCGCGATGTTCGTGAACTTCAGTTTGCCAAAGCATCGATTGCAACCGGTTGGCGCCTATTGCTTGAAGAAGTCGGACTTGTGGATGACGATGTGCAACAAGTTTTGCTAGCTGGCTCATTTGGTTCGTATCTTTCACCAGCTTCTGCAATTGGAATTGGTCTGGTCCCAAAACTTCCAGTGATGCGAATCGTAAGTGCTGGAAACGTTGCAGGTGAAGGCGCAAAGATGGTGCTGCTATCTAGCACCGAACGAAGTGGTGCAACAACTTTGCTTGATGAAGTTGATTATGTAGAGCTTTCAGATCGCCCTGACTTCAATGATAAATTCTTCTTGGAGCTGGCGCTTCCATCATGAGCGTTGCAGTTATAGCTTGCGGTGCACTGGCAGCCCACGTGCACGAAATTGCCGATCGTCGAAATCTGACATTGCGTATCGAGCCAATTAATCCATTGCTACACAATCGCCCTGAGGGAATTGCACCTGAAGTTGAAAAAATGATTCTGGAGTTGCAGCCAACACACGATCAAGTAGCGATTGCATATGCAGATTGTGGCACATATGGCGCAATTGATGCACTTTGCGACAAGTATCAAGTTTCCCGTTTGTCAGGGGATCATTGCTACGACGTATTCGCAACGGCAGAAAAAATGAAAGCTGAGTTTGAAGCCGTTCCAGGAACATATGTATTCACTGATTACTTGGTTAAGACTTTTCGCCGAAGTGTTATGACTGAAATGGGCTTAGATCGTTACCCAGAATTGCGTGATGACTACTTCCATTCCTACAAAAGAGTTTTGTGGCTAGCGCAACATCAAACTCCTGAACTAGAAGCTGCCGCTAATGACGCTGCTGAATTGATTGGCTTACCACTTGAAATCATTCAGGTTGGCGACAAGCACCTTGAAGAACAGTTGTTAAAACTAATTGGAGCGCCAAGTGAGTAATTACTCGGAAGAAAGCATTCTCAATTTCTTAGGGCCTTACAAGGGAAACGGATCTGCGGTTCTGCGCTCGTTACAACTAGTGCAGGAACTTCTTGGCTACGTCCCAGATAGCGCTCTGGACATCATCGCGAAGAATTCAAATGTTTCGCGTGCTGAGGTTTATGGCGTTTTCACGTTCTATAGTGACTTCCGCTCGACACCTCCTGCAAAGGCAGTAGTCAAGGTTTGTGTTGCCGAGGCCTGCCAAGCATCAGGAAGTGCAAGTCTGATCAGTGAACTTCATGACAAGGGCTATGACATCCATAAAGGAAACATCAAGGATGACATTCAAATGGAGCAGACCTTTTGCTTAGGTAATTGCGCTCTAGGTCCAGCAGCCATGGTAAACGGTGCGCCGATTGGCAGAGCAACTTGTGAAAAAATCTTTGCCGCAACTTCGGCGGTGAAAGTATGACAAAAGTTTTCGTCCCTCTGGACTCAGCAGCACTATCAATGGGCGCCAATGAAGTGGCCCAAGCAATTTCCGATCATGCAGCTAAGGCTGGTCTTGATGTAACCGTTGTGCGGAATGGTTCGCGTGGCATGCTGTGGCTTGAACCATTAGTAGAAGTTGAAACTCAAGCTGGGCGAGTTGGCTACGCAAATGTTTCAGCTGAGCAGATACCTGATCTGTTTGCTGCTGGCTTCTTATCCGGCAGTTC
>JBDLQS010000083.1:0-9352 GCA_039800445.1 Actinomycetota bacterium | reverse complement strand
GAGTGTTGCCAAAGTAATTGCCGCCGCAGTCGTAGATCACCCAAATGCAGTAATCACGGATGTGGCAAGCGTTAAGGGATCAATATTTCGAGAACTTGAACAACTAGGAACCTCTGGTTGGGATCGAATTGTTGGTGGACACCCAATGGCCGGCCGTGAAGTTTCGGGTGCAATTGGTGCGCAAGGAAACCTGTTTCTGGATCGTCCATGGGTTATTGCAAGCAGTGACTTAACGTCCCAAGAGGCAATTGCAACTGTTAAAAATTTGGTGGAGACACTTGGAGCATTTCCGATTGTTCGAAGTATCGAGGAACATGACCGAGCTGTCGCATTGATCTCGCACACACCACAAGTTGTGGCATCCGTTCTCGCAGGTGAGTTAATGGACGCTGAGAGTTCGTACATAGAACTAGCCGGCCAGGGGATTAGAGACACAATTCGAATTGCCGGTTCAGAATCGAATCTTTGGACGGAAATCCTGAGTGACAACTCAGAATTTATCGCGCAACAAGTTACCCAAGTTGCTAATCACTTATTGGAGTTTGCCTCAGCACTCGAAGAGGGCAATCGGGATTCGGTCACTGCAAAACTAATTAAGGGCAACAAAGGCAGAGATCGGTTACCTGGAAAACACGGATCATCACAACAATCCACTGCGATCTTGGCGGTTCGACTTGATGACAAACCAGGTGAACTGGCACGACTATTTACTGCCGCCGCTCAGGCAAATGTAAACCTTGAGGATGTTCGAATCGATCACTCACTTGGACATCCAACTGGATTGGTTGAACTAACTGTGGCACCGAGTTCGGCTTCAGTTCTAAAGCCCGCGCTGGAACTTGAAGGTTTTGTAGTTATCTCCTAACTCAGTGAATTTTGTAGTTATTTCTTAACTAAGCGACTGGGTAGACTGTTCTATATGCCCAATCCGCTCATAATCGCCATAGATGGCCCGAGCGGATCCGGTAAATCCAGCGTTTCCCGAGCGGTAGCAACTGAATTGGGTCTGGATTACCTAGATACCGGAAGCATGTACCGAGCAATGACTTGGTTTATGCAGGATCAAGGCATTGATGTAAATCATCCGAAACTGGTGGCTGCAGCTGCCAAAGCTGAAGTAATTCAACCAAGTATTGATCCGAGCGAACCGGGTATCCGAGTTGCTGGACGAGACGTATCCATTGAGATCAGAGGGCCAGAAGTAACGCAAGGAGTCAGTGCTGTTAGTGCGGTGCCTGAAGTACGAAAGCTTATGGTCAACCTACAGCGCGAGATTGCTGCGAATTCAAAGACTGGAATTGTTGTTGAAGGTAGAGATATCTGCGCTGTTGTCCTACCAGAGGCACCAGTTCGACTTTTTATTACGGCTGATCCTGAAGCTCGGGCTAATCGTCGAGCAAAAGAAAATGGCGCAGAAGTGATAGCCACAAAATCAGACCTAGAAAAGCGGGATTTGGCAGACTCCACAAGAGCTGTTTCCCCACTTGAAGTTGCGCCAGGTGCTCGGGTAATCGACACCACCTATATGGAACTTAGCGAAGTTATCGCCCAAGTAGTAGACATTGCGAGGGCAGCACATGGATAACGAATTAGACCCAAACGCTGAGACCATAATTTATGACGTTGCGGGTGATGCAATTGAACTCGATGACTCAGTCGAGATTCCAGAGCGCTGGGAAGATCTAACTGAATCTGAATACACCGCATTACTTGATCAACTAGGTATTCCGTCCGATGAATTAATGGATGAGCCAGACGACTTATCTAATCTGCCAATTGTCGCCGTTGTCGGACGGCCAAATGTTGGAAAATCTACTTTGGTCAATCGCATCATCGGCAGACGCGAAGCAGTTGTTGAGGATACTCCTGGCGTCACTCGAGATCGTGTCAGATATGAATCTGAATGGAACGGCATCCCATTCATAGTTGTTGATACTGGTGGCTGGGAACAAGACGCAGTTGGAATGAGCGCGCAAGTATCGGCGCAAGCGGAAGCCGCAATCAATTCCAGCGACGTTGTTATCTTCGTGGTTGACGCGACAGTCGGCGCGACCGATGCTGACGAACAAATCGTAAGGGTCCTGCGCCAAGCAAAAGTGCCAGTCATCTTGGTTGCAAACAAAGTAGATGACGAACGAGCCGAGTTAGAGGCAACCAGACTTTGGTCATTAGGGCTAGGAGAGCCATACACAGTTTCGGCGCTGCATGGTCGCGGTAGCGGGGACTTATTAGATGTTGTGCTGGCGGCATTTCCGGAAGATGGCTCCGGCCAAGCGCGCCCACGCGGACCACATCGCGTAGCACTGCTTGGTAAACCTAACGTTGGTAAATCAAGTCTGCTAAATGCGTTAACAGGTGAAAAGCGCGCTGTTGTAGATAGTGTCGCTGGAACAACTGTTGATCCCGTTGATGAATTGGTTGTGATGGAAGATGAAGAATGGATCTTGGTTGACACTGCAGGTATTCGTCGTAAATCAAAGAACGCATCAGGGCATGAATACTTTGCGACATTGCGAACAAAATCAGCACTTGATAAAGCTGACGTCGCAGTCGTGTTGCTAGATGCAAGTGCGCCATTAACTGAACAAGACCTTCGAATCATTTCAATGGTCGTTGAGTCAGGTCGCGCTTTAGTAATTGCATTCAACAAGTGGGATTTAGTTGATGAAGAACGTCGCTATTACTTGGAGCGCGAAATCGAACGCGATCTGGTCCAAGTTGCATGGGCGCCTCGGATTAACTTCAGCGCAAAAACTGGTTGGCATAAGGATCGTTTGGTGCCAGCGTTGCGTTCTGCGATTGCAGGCTGGGAAACTCGAGTTCCAACTGGCCGCATGAATGCTTTCCTGGCAGAAATTGTGGCCAGCCATCCACACCCAGTCCGCGGTGGCAAACAGCCAAAGATTCTGTTTGGAACCCAAGCCAGTGTGGCGCCACCCGTATTTGTGCTCTTTACTTCAGGCTTTTTAGAGGCTGGATATCGAAGATTCGTAGAACGCAGATTCCGTGAGGAGTTCGGGTTTGTCGGTTCTCCGATCGTTATAAACCTGCGAATTAGAGAAAAGCGTCGCCGTTAAACATGTTGCAAATGTCCAATTTTGGACTGGTTTCTGGAGTACCCGATAACGAACCCGTAACACCTGCCTTTAACTGGCAATTTACCTTGAATTTACGGGGCTTAAGCCGTTACTTTAGGGATGCCCGAAAAGAATTCGTCGGGCCAACGAGAGGAAATACAAATGATCAAGCCGATCAAAATTGGTGCACTGGCTATTGCCGGCGCACTTGCACTTGCTGCTTGCAGCGGTGGCAGCGATGAGGCTGCAGCAGGCGGCGACGTACTTGTAGTAGGTACTGACCTTCCATTGCAGGGTGCATCTGCTGATGCCAGTAAGTCAACAAATGAAGTTGTAGCACTTGTTCTTGAACAAGCTGGCGGCAAAGCTGGAGACTACACAGTAGAAATCAAAGAATACGATGACTCAACAGCCGCTAAGGGTGCTTGGGACGATGCTGCTTGTGCAAAGAACGCACAGGATCACGTTGCAAACACAAACCAGGTTGCAGTTATGGGTACCTACAACTCAGGTTGTGCAAAGATCATCATCCCAGTTCTTAACCAGGCTGGCATGCTAATGGTTTCCCATGCAAACACCTATGCAGGTCTAACTGTTGAATGGGATAAGGGCGAACCAGGTATTTACTACCCATCTGGCGCACGTAACTACGCTCGCGTAATCGCACATGACGGTTTCCAGGGCACAGCTGCTGCACAGTACATGTACAACGATCTAGGTAAGCGCACACTTGCACTTCTAGATGACACTCAGGCATACGGTATCGGTCTTGCTGATGCAGTTGAAGCTGAATTCACCAAGCTTGGTGGAACAGTTCTTCGCAGCGGTTGGGATATCAAGTCAGGTTCCATCAACACCTCTACCTTTGAAAAGGTAAAGGCACAAGGTGCTGACATGGTTTACTTCGCTGGTATCTTCGATAACAACGGTATCCAGTTGGTAAAGGATAAGACTGCAGTACTTGGCGACAACACTGTATTCCCATCCATGGCACCAGATGGTTTCTCCGGTTACCCACAGCTTCGCGAAATGCCAGAAGCTGAAGGTCTATGGATGACCTTCGCAGGTCAGTCACTTGATGGAATCATCAAGGGTGGCGGCAAAGCTGGCGAATTCGTAGCAGCTTACGAAGAGAAGTACGGCTACCTACCAAACAGCTCATACGCTGTTTACGGTGGACTTGCAATGCAGGTTATCTTGAAGGCAATTGCCGGATCAGATGGTACGCGTGCGGGTGTTCTTGCTGGAGTATTCGGTGGAGAGCAACTATGTATCGATAAGGCAGAGTCAGTATCTGGTACAGGCTTCTGCTTGAACCAAGAAACTGGTGACGTTGACACTATCGTTATGACCTTGCAGCAGATGCAGGGTGGAGTTGAAACAGACATCCGTCCACTAGCAACTAGCTAATTGGACTGACGCTTTGTAACAAAAGCTCCAAAATTGGGCGGGATTGGGAAACCAATCCCGCCCAATTACTAAAAAAACAAGAATCTATAGTGTTTAATGAAGAGAAGTTTCCGAGCACCTAACTACGGTGTCCAAGCAGAGGGAGAAAACGCAGATGACTTCGGTCGCATCCGGCGTAGCTCGAAAGAAAAAAGTTAAGTTAAGTGCAGTACTGACCAAGATTTCAATGTTCTCGATTTTGGGCATTGTTGGCTACTGGCTGATTTTGAATCTAACCATTAATCCAGGGCAGTTCGCACAGGTAACTGTTAATGGATTGAACAACGGTTTGCTGTATGCGTTGATCGCACTTGGCTATACCTTGGTTTACGGAATCATCGAGCTTATTAACTTCGCCCACGGCGAGCTATTCATGCTCAGCTCTGTGTTTAGTTTCGTGGTCCTAACTGAAACGCTGGGAGCAACTGAACCAGGTATCAGAAACTACTTCTTAATGTTGGTCGTTCTAGTGCTTACGATGATGTTCGGCGCATTCGTAAATGTGTCAATCGAGCGCCTTGCTTACCGCAAATTGCGTAACGCACCTAAATTGGCACCACTTATTACGGCCGTGGGTATGTCCTTCGTGCTCCAGTGGGTTGGACTGAAGTGGATTGGTTCACAGCCGGTTAACGTTTTAACCGTGCTTCCAGCCACTAAGTACGAAATTGCTGGTGTTGAGATTGCGTCAAAGACAATTGTTATTTTTGCAATCACAATTCCGATTCTTATTTTGTTTGCCTTCATTGTTGATAAGACTCAGCGTGGTCGCGCAATGCGAGCAACCGCTCAGGATAAAGATGCCTCCCGGTTAATGGGTATTGACGTCAACAAGACAATCACATTCACGTTCGCAATTGCAGGCGCCGCAGCTGGCGTAGCAGGAATTATGTGGGCGCAAACAATTGGAACCGTTTCCTACAACCTAGGCTTCCAACTTGGTTTGATTGCATTCACCGCTGCAGTTCTTGGTGGTGTGGGTAATCTTTATGGCGCCGTTCTTGGTGGCCTCATCATCGGATTGATTCAAGCCTTTAATGACGGATTGCCAATTGGTCCGGGGCAACGCTGGTCTCAGACCATGGTGTTCACAATTCTCATTCTCCTTATGGTCTACCGTCCAGGTGGATTGCTGGGACAGACATCACAGGAAAAGGTCTGATATGTCAACTGCATCAGTTGCTGCGCACACCGCAGCTCAAAGTAATCGTAAATGGGCAATTGGCTTCACTACCGCAGTCGGAGTAATTTTCCTTCTGAATAAATTGGTTTTACCAAGTGCATCAGAGCAAGTCCAGCGCTTCTTTAACGCTTGGTTCTCATTGAATTCACTGTCAGAAATCATGATTTGGATTTTGATGGCACTAGGTTTGAACATCATCGTTGGTTACGCAGGTTTGCTTGACCTTGGATATGTAGCGTTCTGGGCGCTAGGTGGGTATGTCGCCGGTTGGTTGATGTCACCATTCCTAAGCAACTTTGAAATCAACATTTTTGGAAATCCACGTCCAGGATTAGAAATGGGTGTGCACTTCCACGTATTCCTGGTTCTGATCCTTGGTGGAGTTTTCACCGCAATTTGGGGCATCATTATTGGTGGTCCGACACTGCGTCTGAAAAGTGATTATCTAGCTTTGGTAACGCTTGGCTTTGGTGAAATCATTCCACAGTTTATGTTGAACGGTTCCAACATTTTTGGACTTAACGTCACCAATGGTGCCCAAGGTATTGGCGCCCTCGATGATGTGCTTCTGTTCGGCTATGTGATTGGAACTTTCTCACTGCCAGATAAGTTCCTATTCGTTTCGATCCTGGCTGGAGCCATGATCTTCTTCTCAATTCGCCTGCGTGATGGTCGCTTAGGTCGTGCCTGGTTAGCTATTCGTGAAGATGAATTGGCAGCCAGCATGATGGGCGTGCCACTATGGCGCACAAAATTCGCGTCTTATGCAATTGGCGCAATTAGTGGTGGTGTAGGTGGTGTCGCATTCGCGATTTTGATTGGTGGCGTTTTCGCCGATCGATTTAATTTCGTGATTTCGATCATTATTCTTGCCATGGTTGTCTTGGGTGGTATGGGTAACGTTTGGGGTGTCGTAGTTGGCGCATCGGTTCTTGCCTGGATTAACTCGGTTGGATTAGTGCAGGTCGGTGAATTGGTAAATAACACGTTTGACACCAATTTCAACTTCCCGTCCTACCAGTTCTTATTGTTCGGACTGCTATTGGTCCTAATGATGCTGTTCCGCCGCGAAGGATTCCTGCCAGAAGCCCGCATGAGAATGGTTATGAATGAGGAAAAGTTGGAAGATGTAGAAAATGTATCCGACGAGACAAAGATTGGGCATCACTAACTATGAGTCTTGATGGTAGAGCAGTATTAGATGCTCAAGATATTCGTGTGGAATTCGGTGGCTTGGTAGCTGTTGATGATATTTCATTTTCAATTCCAGAAGGGTCGATTGTTTCACTGATCGGTCCTAATGGAGCTGGAAAGACAACATTCTTCAATGTGCTAACCGGCCTTTATAAGCCCACCAGTGGAGCAGTTTTCTTCGACGACGTCGAGATAACTGGAGATCCAGTTCATGAGATTGCCTCTGGCGGTATGGCTAGAACTTTCCAGAACATCCGCTTGTTCGGCCTAATGACCGCGCAAGAAAACGTTATGGTTGCTATGCACTCAAGAATGAAGGCTGGCGTACTTGCCACCACTTTCCGCACCAAGAAGCAGCGTGCTGAAGAAAATGAAGCTCGACGTTTCGCGCAGGAACTGTTGGACTACGTAGGAATTGGTGGCGTGACTCATGAGTACGCGCGAAACCTCTCTTACGGTGATCAGCGACGCTTAGAAGTAGCCCGCGCTTTGGCATTGCGCCCAAAGGTTCTACTTCTGGATGAACCTACCGCAGGAATGAACCCAAATGAGTCCGCAGCATTTGTTCAGTTCGTTCGCAAACTGCAGGCGGATAAAGGAATCAGCATCCTGCTAATCGAACATGACATGAGCGTTGTTATGCAGGTTTCCGAGCGAGTAACTGTTCTGGACCAAGGACAGAAAATTGCTGAAGGTTCACCAGCTGAGATTAAGTCAAACCCAAGAGTTATCGAAGCCTACTTAGGCAAGAGCGGATCGGAGGCGAGCAAGTAATGGCACGTTTAAACACTCCTGTAATGCTTAAAGTAGATGACTTAACCGTTGGATATGGCGCAATTACAGCCGTAAAGGGACTGTCATTTGAAGTTCGCGAGGGAGAGATTGTCTCGCTTATCGGATCCAACGGCGCCGGTAAGTCAACAACTTTGCGCACCATAAGCGGCCTGCTAAAGCCCAAGACTGGAAGCATAGATTTTCTTGGTGAGAAGATTGACGGAATTGCAGGTCACGAAATCGTGGCTAAGGGCATCTGTCACTCGCCAGAAGGTCGTCGCATCTTTCCAAAGATGACAGTTGAAGAGAATCTTGATTTAGGTGCGTACCTGCGCAAAGACACTGCAGCAGTTAAGCAGACCCGAGATCGTGTTCTTGAATTGTTCCCACGTCTGCAAGAGCGCATCAAGCAAAAAGCTGGAACTATGTCCGGTGGCGAGCAGCAGATGCTTGCAGTTGGTCGCGCTTTGATGGGGGATCCAAAGTTACTTATTCTGGATGAGCCTTCAATGGGTCTGGCTCCAGTTCTAGTGGATCTAATCTTTGAAACTATTGAAGAGATTCGTAAGTCTGGCGTGACAATTCTTTTGGTTGAACAGAATGCCTTGGCAGCCCTTCGAATTGCTGACTATGCCTACGTTCTTGAATCAGGTCATCTAAAGCTTGAAGGTGATGGATCTAAGCTTGCTGATGATCCAGCCATCGCACAGGCTTACCTAGGCGGTTAATTAGTTCACATAAAAAGGACCCTGCAAACTGCAGGGTCCTTTTTTGTTTAGGTTTAACTAGGCAACAAGCGCCACTAGTAGGGGAGCAATCACCAGAGCTGGCAACATATTTCCAACTGGAATCTGGCGAATGTTTAGTAAGCGCAATGAGATGCCTAGGATCAGCAATCCGCCAGTTGCAGTTAACATCAAGACTTGAACCTCAGACATGAAGTTGCCAAGTGCATAGCCAAGGGCAGTCAGGCTGCCTTGAAAGACCAGGATCGTCAATGCGGATGCTGCAACGCCCCAACCAAAAACCGAAGCGAATGCGATGGCAGCAAAGAAGTCCAGGGTTGATTTAAGAACCAGAATTTCATTGCCGCCGCCAAGGCCATCGGTGATCGGCCCTAGAACTGACATAGCTCCAACGCAAAACAACAAGGACGCAGCGACGAATCCTTCAGTGAACTTGGATGAACCATCATTTGAGAACCGTGCCTTGAGGCGATCTCCAGCGCGTTCAAGTCGTTCTTCAATTTGCAGGGCTGTTCCCAGCATTCCGCCCACAACAATGCTTGCCAAAACGATCAAAACTGGCCAGCCGGCGCCGAGAGTTTCCCCCAGCAGTGGATCGGTGATTGAAGCGCAAGTCAGAACTGCAATCATTCCAGTTACTAAGCCAAGTCCGTCCGTGACGACATCGCGAATCTTTTCGGTAAGCCGGTGCGCAATAAAGACACCTAAAGTTGATCCGAGCAACACTGCAATGATGTTGATGACCGTGCCAGACCCAATAAACATGGAATTACTCTCTCGTAAAGCGGCTAGGTACTAAGCAAGGTCGCGAAGTAGACAAGTTAAGCGAGCAGTACAGATTCGCTTATCTCTCTCGTCGGTAATTACTATTTCGTAAACCGCAATAGTTCGACCCAAGCTAATTGGAGTCGCAGTTCCGGTAACTTGCC
>JBDLQS010000082.1:0-4252 GCA_039800445.1 Actinomycetota bacterium | reverse complement strand
TGAGTTGATGCAGTAACGCAAATCGGTTGGTGTTTTGTAGCCTTCGCCTTCAAAGACGTGACCAAGATGAGAATCGCAGGCAGCACATCTGATTTCCGTGCGAACCATGCCATGTGACATGTCTTTGATTTCTGTAACAGTTTCGGCAGCAAGCGGAGTAAAGAATGATGGCCAACCACAGCCACTGTGGAACTTTGCATCACTACGAAACAGTTCTGCGCCACAGTCTCGGCAGACATAGATGCCGTTAGTTTCGGTGTCGGTGTATTCGCCAATAAACGGTGCTTCAGTACCTGCATCCCGCAAGACTCGATATTCTTCTGGGCTTAATTCTGCGCGCCACTGTTCATCAGACTTAACAACTTTTTCACTCATAAGTTAAGGCTAGAGCAACTTGCGACATGATGCGAGTGCTGGCGTGTGTGCAAAAACTCAGCGACGCAACAACAAGCGCTTGAACTCAAAGTCACCCGATATCGCAGTACCAACCTGATCCCAGTTGGATTCATGGGGGAGAGCATCTGGCCAGGCTGGCAACCCACCAACTGTTGTCGGTGACACAGTGAGGTCATATTCATCGACTACACCCGCGGCAAGCAACTGGATTAGCAAACTTGGGCCACCTTCGCAGGTAATTTTCCGCAGGCCAAGATCCGACAATGCAGCAATCAAGTCTTGAACAATGTTTGATGCATCACCTGGATGAAGATTTACAACTTGTGCCATTTCAGTTAGCGCAGGTGAAGGAGTATTGCTTCCAACATTGATAACAATGGTTTGTTCGTGTCCACCATGAAATAGGGGAGCAGATAAATCGAAATCCAAACTCGAACTAACCACAGCAATCCTTGGTGGCTTGCGATTCAAGAATGCAAATTCATCTCGTGCTTTCGGCTTGCGGTAATTTTCCATACGAGCGGTGTTTGCGCCGACTAAAACGACATCCGACAGTGCGCGAAGCAGTAAAAGAAGCTTAAGATCGCTTTCACCAGTTAAGTCTCGAGATGAATCACTGGGACCTACAAAGTGATCATCTTGGGAAACAATCATGTTGGCTCGAACCCAATCGTCTTGATCGGATTGGTAATGCGCAGCAATGTCTGGAAGTGAAGCCAGTTGGAGATCCAAAATCAAAAGATTTTCCTGACGTAGGTTTTCATTATGGTGGTCGATACAGGACTTGAACCTGTGACCTCTTCCATGTCAAGGAAGCGCGCTAGCCAACTGCGCCAATCGACCGTTGTGAAACGGATGTTCCGTTCTATTCACTCACGATTTATTCACTTACGAGGTGGAGACGGGATTTGAACCCGTGTACAGGGATTTGCAGTCCCTTGCCTCGCCTCTCGGCCACTCCACCGGGGTCGCCCAATGTGAGCTCTTCCGAGCGGATGACGGGATTCGAACCCGCGACCCTCACCTTGGCAAGGTGATGCTCTACCACTGAGCCACATCCGCGTACAGGCTAAGCCTGACCACGTTACCTTAGCCCAATTACGGGATGGGTTCAAAGTCAGGCTTCGCAGGTTCGTAAAGTGGAGGCATGAGCCAGGGCCTAGCAGTTGCGATTTTCGGCAACTTTATGGCGACAAACTTCATTGAAGCAACCACTGATGTCAACCGATTAGATGACGAAGGCTGGTGGGCAGTAACCCAGACTTTTGAGGGTGAATTTCAGGCATTTCGATTCAGTGATCTAGAACCGCTTGACTTGAATAAGTTGGCTCAACTTGGTCACGACCTAAGTCATGAAGCTGTCGAGGAGCAGTCCTGGAAATCATCAATGTCGATGTTGCAGTACGTCGATGCCGTGGAAAGCATTCGACAGGACATAGCGCGCGGTTGGGTCTATCAAGCAAATCTTTGTCGAGTGCTAAGTGCGCCGTTGGCTAATGACTTAAATGTTGTGGCGCTTTGGAGTTTGCTATCCGAACACAACCCAGCTCCGTATCTAAGTGCGCTACAAGTGCCATCCACCTTGTCGGGTCTAGGGTCGGACGTGCGAATAGTTAGCGCATCACCTGAGCTATTTCTCTCGCGTAAGAACCAAACATTGCGATCAAGTCCTATCAAGGGAACTGCGCGCGTAGCCAGCGAGTTACTTGAGAAAGATCAAACTGAGAACATCATGATTGTCGATCTAGTTCGAAATGATCTTGGACAAGTATGCCAATCAGGAACCGTAAGAGTTGTCGACCTATTGAGACTAGAAGCACATCCCGGTCTGGTGCATTTGGTATCTGATGTGGAAGGAACTTTGCCTGCTGATGTGGGTTGGCAAGGAATCCTTAGGGCACTTACGCCGCCTGGATCAGTTAGTGGAGCGCCAAAGAGCAGTGCGCTTGAAGTTATTCAACGTCTAGAAAATAGAGCTCGTGGAATTTACTGCGGGGGATTCGGTTGGGTTAATGCTGACGACAAGTCCGCCGAGCTAGCAGTAGGAATTAGAACTTTTTGGCAAGGAACTACAGCTGGCGCAAAGTCTTTGCACTTTGGAACTGGTGCGGGCATAACTTGGGCAAGTGATCCGGAAGGCGAATGGCACGAGACTGAATTGAAGGCTGCGCGCCTGCTATCGATCGCAGCTATGTCATCAGCTACGAGCATTGCCACAAACTCATAGGTAGGCTGTTAACTATGGCAGTTACTCACTTTTGGATTAACGATCAACTCGTTCCACTAGTGGATGCCAAGGTAAGCGTGCTCGACCACGGTTTCACTGTTGCCGATGGCGTATTCGAAACTTTGTTAGTCGCCGATGGAAAAGTTTTCGCACTCGACAGGCATTTAGTGCGCTTGGCTAAATCGGCTTCAGGGCTTGGGATTGCCATGCCAGACGTTGCGACAATCGCAAACGGAGTCTCACAGGTCTTAACAAAGAATCCAAAAGTTGATTTCGGTCGCCTGCGAATCACAATTACTAGCGGTTCTGGACCACTAGGATCTGATCGAACCGCTACGGCACCGACTTTAGTTATCTCACTGGCTGAACAAGCCGCGTGGCCAGCGACCACAAGAGTACTTTTAGTGCCATGGTCTAGAAATGAAAACTCGCCGCTAGCTGGACTAAAGACAACTTCATATGCAGAGAATGTCTACGCGCTAGATGCCGCAAAGACTCAAGGGTTCTCGGAAGCGATTTTTTGTGACACTTCAGGTCGGTTATGTGAAGGAACTGGCTCAAACATCTTTCTAGTTAAGAATGATCAGATTTTCACGCCGTCAGAAGCAAGTGGGTTACTCCGTGGAATCACCAGAGACTTAGTTATTGAATGGGCAAACGACTCCGGATTTGTTGTTGTCGAGCGAGACGTAGATCCATCTGAGTTGTGGGATGCTGATGAAGTGTTCATAACTTCCTCGACTCGCGATATTCATCCAGTATCGGAATTGGCAAAGCTAGACAATGCCGGAAATGTTGTGGATCGAAGGACTTTAGTTCATGGATTAGTCACTGAGAAACTGGGTAATATTTTTGTAACCCAGAGAGCCGAAAGATTAAATCCTTGAAAAGTGATTACCCAGAAACCAAGCAGCACAAATCCGTTGCCGATCGGTTGTATGGCAATTACATGTCACGCCGGGATTCGGCTCGAACTAACCGCGCGTTAGATGCAACTTGGCGTGCCATCATTTTGGTCGTTGGTCTCACCCTGTTGGGCCTCGGCGTCTTCTTTTTACTGTTTCCAGGACCCGGCTGGGCGGTAATCATCGTTGGTCTGATTATTTTGGCCACAGAATATGCCTGGGCCAAGAGTTTGCTAGATCCAGTAAAGGAATTCTCATCTCGGATAGCCCGTCTGGTTGTAAGTGAGGAATACCGCACAAAGCGCAGCAACGTTATCTTGATCATTACTTTCGTTGTTGTCACGATTGCATATGCATACTGGGCAAAGTACGGAGCAACTATGCAAGGCTTTGAGCCGATTTTGGTTCCGCTTGAGAATCTGTTCAATCTCGAAATCTAATTAGGTTTGCGACTCTCGTCAGCGACCAGATATATGGTCATTTGCCTGCACTCCCGTAGACTTTGAGGGCTACCGTTTGAAAAGGAACGCTCCGTGCCACAAGTTTTTGTAGGACCTGATCGGATCTCAACTGAGATCGATGCTGGCGCCTGCGCATATGATGTTGTCGGAGATAAAGCCAGGCAAGTGGTGGTCGCTCGCGTTAATGGTGAGATTGTCGACTTGAGCCAGGTTCTACAAGATGGCGATTCGATTGAACCGATTCTGATCAGTGAACCAGAAGG
>JBDLQS010000081.1:0-4237 GCA_039800445.1 Actinomycetota bacterium | reverse complement strand
AAGCGTTAGATAAAGATGTCACTTTGCATGTTTATGAAGGTGAACAGCATGCATTTGGACCACAGTGGGAACTATCCATGCAGCGAAGTGTGGAGTTTTTTCAGCAGAATTTGTAATCTCTGTGTTTTCTACAGATCCACCAGTGAGAGCCACCTGTGAGAATCGGACTCACGACCTACGCATTACGAGTGCGTTGCTCTACCCCTGAGCTAAGGTGGCTTGTCGCATGAGCAACTTTGTCATTCTAATCGAAACTTACTAAGCCGATTTTCGGTTAATAGCCTTCATGCCTTCACGTTTTGCAAGAGGTGTTAACTCGGGATGATCCTTAATGAATTTCTTAACAGCCTTTGGATCGATGTAGGAATAGCTTCGTAGCGCCCAGCCAAGTCCCTTGGCAATAAAGAACTCTTTTTCTTCAGTCTGCAATTCGCATAAAGCAAAAAGTCGTGTGCTATTTGTTTTGGTTCTTAGGGTTAGTTGATGGATTAGGGCTGATCGCACTAGCCAAATGTTTTTGCTCTTGATCCACTCAAACATGGTTGCTTCAAGTTCAGGATTTGCAGCCACAACGATCTCCACTGAGGTG
The DNA here is from genome assembly GCA_039800445.1 of Actinomycetota bacterium. GTDB lineage: Bacteria > Actinomycetota > Actinomycetes > S36-B12 > UBA5976 > UBA5976. Next base: position 3,648 of record JBDLQS010000081.1, on the reverse strand, counting down.
CGAATTGAATCAACCGTGTCCCACCAAGACTTATTTGTAATGAACCATTTGGCATCACGCTTTACATAACCGGGCGAAAGTCGCTTGGCGTTCTTAGCCAAAATGTCGCAAGCAATGTATTGAAACTCACGCTCCGGCTGTGCCCAAAGTTCTTTACAAAGAGCTATTACTTCTTTTTCAGGTAGATTCTTTGAGGCAGTGGCTAATTCTTTACCAAGTTCCCGTCGTAATGGAGTCTTGATTCCAAAGAATTCAAATTGGTTCCGCATGTAAGCAGCTGCGCCTTCAGCTACTTCTTTGTCAGCAGATTTTTCAAACTTGATTCGAAGTTGCTTTACCTGATTTGTCATACGGATATGAAGAAGCTAAATGCTACTTAAGCCAGAAGTCTTGCCAGCGAACAAAAATCAAAGCCATGATGATTAAGTAGCTAGCACCAACAAGTATCCACTTCAAGGTAACAATGATCTCAGCAAGTGATTTTCCAAGACTCATGCGCCCGCTAGCAAGATTGTCGGTTGTAACTTGCCAGAAAATTGGGATTGTTACCGCCCAAACCACCATGCACCATGGGCACAGCGCACCAATTACATAAAGGCTTTGGCTCACTAACCAGATGACAAAAAACATTCCAGCAAGCGCGCCAATATTTAGTCCAAGCCACATTAATCGCGGCAGTTGAACGCCTGCAAATAGCAGAGCACCAAACATTATGACGATGGTGAAACCAATTACACCTAATACTGGATTTGGAAAACCAAAAAGAGATGCCTGTTCAGTGTTGATAACAGAGCCACAGGAAAGCACAGGATTGATGTCACAGTTTGGAACGAAACCTGGGTCACTCAAAACACTAATTTTTTGGATAATCAATTCAATGGCAGCAACAAGCCCAATTAGTCCGCTGACAACCAGAGTCCAGGCAGTTTGCCGATACGACCGAGATTGGTTCGCTAATTCAGTTTCCATTAGTTAACTTCCACTTCTGCTGGACACACTTGCAACTCTAATGCACGAAAGTTAAGGCCCATCAGTACAGGTAATTCCTGCCGGTGCTTCGCCAGTTAAGTAAAAGTTGTCGACAATCTCATCGATGCACCGTGAGCCCTGGTAATAAGCAGTATGTCCATCACCATCTAGCGTGAGTAAGACACCTTTAGACAACTGCGAAGCTAGTGCCTGGCTCCACGCGTATGGTGTGGCTGGGTCATAAACAGTTCCAACAACCAAAATTGTCGGAGTGCCAGGTGCTGTGATTTCTTTCGGCACACCAGTTGCTTCGGCCTGCCAATAGCTACAACTTATGTTGCTCCAAGCAAGATACTCACCAAAGTTTGGTGCCACCAACTTCCACTCACTTGCCAGAGCAACAGTCTGTTCAGTTGTGGCACGGTCAGGACGATCTAGACAATTCACTGCAGCTATGGCGTCGTTGGAGTTGTCTTTATAGCTACCATCGAGTTGTCGACCAGTGTAAAAGTCAACGCTGGAGGCTAGCCCTGAAAAATCTCCATCAAAGGCAAGCCCTAGGTTGGTACGCAACTCTGGCCAACCATATTGCTTGTCATACAGCGAACCAACTACACCTAAGGTTCCCATTGCTTGGGTGAACAGCCGACCATCATCCAGTGTGACTGGATTTGCATCAAGTTCAATGAGTAAATCTCCGACCTCGGAAACCCCTGCCGCGCCGCTAGCTGAAAGAGGACAATCGGATTCTGTAGAACAATCATCAACGAATCTATTTAGTGCCAGTTCGAAACCAAGTGCCTGTCCATATGAAAGCTGTTTGTTCGTAAGGGTTGGATCTATCGCACCATCTAACAACATTCGACCTACTCGATCCGGGAATAGATCAGCATATGTTGCACCTAGAAAGGTGCCGTAACTCTTTCCTAGCCAATTCAACTTTTCATCACCCAACAAGGCCCGCAAGATATCAATGTCTCTTGTTGCACTCACGGTGTCGAGAAACTTATAGGTATCTGGAGAATTGGTTGCACACGTCTGCCCAAATAGTTCAGCCATTTCTTGGGCTTGATCGATTTCAATTTGATCATCTGGAGAGCCATCAAGAGCAATATATTCTTCAGTCTGTTCATCGTTCAAACATTCAACTGGGGTGCTTTGTCCCACACCACGCGGATCAAAACCAACGATGTCAAAGTTCTCTCGCAAGGTAGCGCTGACAACGTATTCGACATAAGTTGTGTATTCAATACCTGAGCCGCCAGGACCACCTGGATTCAAAACCAATGATCCTTGTGCTGAGCCTGTTGCCAATTTTCTAATAACTGAGATTCTCATGGCACCATCAGCTGGATTCGTGTAGTCAATTGGCACACTAAAGTACGAACATTCAAAATCATTGTTGCACTCTGACCACTCAAGCTGTTGAGCATAGTAGCCATCAAGTCCATCACCTTGCGGAATTGAAGCGCTTTCACTTGGTTCAGCGTAGGTATCATCTGCGGGGTCTAACTGGAAAACCAGATAGCCAAGAGTGGCTACGATTGCCACAAAGGTCGCAAGGACGATGGCTAGAAATTTCCGCAAGAAGGCTCCCAATAATTATCTATATCGACCTTAAACCAGAGTTAGAAGATTGTGAAACTATCCAACGATTGCGGTAAGCCGTGGATCTCGCAGGCTAACCAATAACGATTCAAAAGCATTTAATGGATTCACGTTTGCAACTATTTGATCGCGTGCTTCGGTGATTGCTGCAATTCTTCGTAAAGTTGCTGATTCATCATCAACACTTGCCACACGCTCGATTGACTCACGCAGCTCTTCATTGATTAGTTCAACATCTGCACCAGATTGAATAACCAATACGTCTCGGTAATAACCCGTTAAGTCCAACAAAACTCGATCGTATTGATCGCTTAGGACTCGGCGGCGGCGTGACTTCGAACGATCATCCAAATCCTTAAGCGCACTCTTCATTTGCCGCTCTACAGTCTTTAGGCCTTTACCTTCAGCGCCTTCCCCGAAAGCAGTGCGAATATCTTGATCGTCTTCTTGATCCAGTGGCGTCACGATGGCATCAGCATCAGCATTTGCACTCACAACGATCTTGTTTGCTTGATCAAAACACGAGCTAACTACCCGAAGATTAGTTGGGATGTCCAAGATCTGTTTACGTCTTAGTCTTACGCTCTCGTCGGTGGCGAGGGCTCGAGCTCGGCCAATATGACCTTGCCCAGCGCGCGTAGCCCACGCGGCCATCGCTGGATCGATACCAAAGCGCGCAGTTAACTGCTGTGATATCGCAGCAAAAGTTGGTGAGGTCAAAGCTACGTGCCGACAGCGACTACGAATTGTTGGGAACACATCATCAACCGTTGGTGCACAAAGTAACCAGACCGTTGCCGGTGGTGGTTCTTCGAGCGACTTAAGTAGAGTCGATGCTGCATCAATACGGAAACGATCAACATCTTCGATGACTATTACATGCCATGGGGAACGGGTTGGAAGTAGCGAGGCACGTTCAATTAGGTCTCGCGCTGCCTCAACTTTGTAGATCACGCCTTCGGGCACGATGTGTTCTACGTCTGGATGAATTCCAGCTGCAACGTTTCGACAGTCAACACATTCACCACATCCCCCATTCGCACAAACAAGTGATGCTGCAAAAGCAAGTGC
>JBDLQS010000080.1:0-9412 GCA_039800445.1 Actinomycetota bacterium | reverse complement strand
GTCGAAGATATGAAGATTTTGTTTGATCGGATTCCGTTAGACCAAGTTTCAACTTCGATGACTATTAACTCGCCGGCCGCCACGCTGCTATTGATGTACCAGTTAGTTGCTGAAGGTGAAGGAATTCCTGGAACGGCACTTAATGGAACGATTCAAAATGACGTACTTAAGGAATACATTTCTCGTGGTACCTACATCTATCCACCTGCTGCATCATTACGTTTGACCACAGACATTTTTGACTACTGCGCGAAAGAAATTCCACGCTGGAACACAATCTCCATTTCGGGATATCACATGGGCGAGGCCGGTGCTACACCAGCGCAGGAAATCGCATTTACGCTCTCTAATGGCATCGAATATGTCCGAGCTGCAATCAAGGCCGGAATGAATGTGGATGATTTTGCGCCACGTCTAGCTTTCTTCTTTGTCTCGCGAACCACAATCTTGGAAGAGATTGCTAAGTTCCGCGCAGCTCGCCGGATTTGGGCGCGCATCATGAAAGATGAATTCAAAGCCACAAATCCAAAGAGTCAAATGCTTCGCTTCCATACTCAGACTGCAGGTGTTCAGCTAACTGCGCAGCAACCAGAAGTAAATCTGGTTCGGGTTGCAATCCAGGGCTTGGCAGCGGTACTAGGTGGCACTCAGTCACTTCATACCAACTCCTTTGATGAAGCCATTGCGTTGCCAACTGAAAAGGCGGCCAGACTGGCACTTCGCACTCAGCAAGTCTTGGCTTACGAAACTGATGTGACTGCAACTGTAGATCCATTTGCTGGTTCATACGTTGTTGAAGCCATGACAGATGAACTGGAAGCTGAAATCTTGCGCCTGATGGGCAAAGTCGAAGAATTTGGGGGCGCAGCAAAGGCGATCGAAGTTGGCTTCCAAAAGAACGAAATCGAAACCAGTGCTTATGACTACGCCTTACAAATCGACAAGGGCGAGCGCACGGTTGTAGGCGTGAATAAGTTCGCAATCGATGTTGAAGAGAAATATGAGCCACTTCGAGTCGATCCGGCCATTGGAGAGCAGCAAGTAGCTCGCCTGCAGGCAATTAGAAATTCTCGAAACAACGCCGACGTGTCTCGTGCACTGGACTCGCTAAAGCGGGCTGCTGAATCAACCGAGAACGTAATGTATCCAATGAAGGAAGCCCTGGCTGCAAAGGCAAGTGGTGGCGAAGTAGCTGACGCGCTCCGTGAAGTCTGGGGCCGTTACAACCCACCAGATATTTTCTAGTCGCCCAGCCGATAACATAGGGGTGGTCGTGAAAACCCTGCTGGCTAATGTGAGATCGGCGGTTCATGTACCTAGTCATTGGTGGTTTCAATGTCTGCAGCAAGCGAAAATCCAAACTCAATGCATCAATTTGATGCTGAACTAACTGACCAAGTTTTTGAGTACATGCGGGATCGACTATCCATGCCCGATGTGCCACTAGATTTCCCCGGAGATCCAAAAGTATTGGCCGAAGCAATCTCTGGATTGATAAAACCCGAAGGCAATCCAGCAGCAGATGTACTCAAGCTCTACGACGAAGTTATATCGCGTGCAGTTGTATCTGGTGACAGCCCTCGCTTCATGGCTTTTATCCCAACTGCACCTACTAAAGCTGCGCTACTTTTCGACATGATCGTGTCATGTGCTTCAATTCAGGGCATCTCATGGCTGGAAGCTGCTGGTTCGATTTCTGCAGAAAACCAAGTTTTACGTTGGATGTCTGATGTTGCCGGGTTACCAGAATCAGCAGGCGGCACATTTGTATCCGGCGGGTCTGCAGCTAACTTAGCTGCGCTTACTGTGGCTCGAGATTCCGGTCGGCAACGCCTGCATGGCGGCAAGCGATTGCCAGTGCGAATTGCATTAAGTCAACAGGCACATTCTTCGATTGGAAATTCATTAGGAATTTTAGATGTTGAACCACTTATTGTTGAAACTTCTGGCTTTGCTATGACCAAGGCGGATTTAGAGCTAGCACTTTCCAAAGTGAATGCTAACGATGCACCAGTTGTTGGTGTAGTTGCTACCGCTGGCACAACAAATGCGGGGATCATTGACGACCTTGCTGGCATCAGCGAAGTGGCTCGTGCTCATGAAATGTGGTTCCACGTGGATGCTGCGTATGGTGGTGCAGGTTTACTTGCCCCATCAGTACGAAATCAATTCAATGGAATTGAATTTGCAGATTCGATAACAATGGATCCACATAAATGGTGGTTCTCACCATTTGACGTCGCTGCCATCCTATATAAGAATCCAAAGTTGGCTGCTTCGGTACACACGCAAGATGCTTCTTATCTTGATGTACTACACGAGGATGATTCTCACATTAATCCAACGGATCTCGCTTACCATTTAACGCGACGAGCCAGAGGACTGCCGCTTTGGTTCTCGGTGGTTGTAAACGGAACCAAGGCCTACAGCGATGCGGTTGAAGCTTCAATCTCGTTAACAAACGAAGTCTCTGAATTCATCAGAGTGCACAATGAATTAGAACTGGTCATTGAACCTTCCCTCTCGGTGATTCTTTGGCGACGAAAGGGTTGGAAAGCCAAAGATTATCGGGATTTACAAGACCGATTAATCCAATCCCAGACCGCATTTGTTACGCCTACTTCTTGGCAAGGTGAAACTGTGGGACGGTTTGCGTTTGTGCACCCAGGAACCACAATTGAGATGGTTAAGGAAGTTTTTGCGAACATTTAATTGCGAGAGAATAGTCCTGTGACCAATGTTGTAATTATCGGTGGTGGCCCAGGCGGTTACGAAGCTGCATTAGTAGCATCCCAATTGGGCGCAGACGTAACTTTGATTGAGCGCGATGGAATTGGCGGCGCCGCAGTACTTACTGATGTTGTGCCAAGTAAAGCCCTGATTGCGGTAGCTGAAGCCGCAATCGATACCAAAGGCAGTTCCGCAATTGGGGTGCACGCAACTAATGTCACAATTGATATCGCAGATGTTAATGCCAGATTGAAGAAATGGGCTGCGACGCAAAGCTCTGACATTTCGCAGCGGTTACTTTCCCAAGGGGTCAAAGTACTAAGCGGAAGTGCTGAACTTATTGATGCTGGAACTGTCAAAGCCAAACTTAGTGACGGAGCTGAGATAACGCTTAAAGCTGAGGTTATCTTGTTGGCTACTGGTGCTCGTCCAAGAGAGTTAGCGAGTGCAGTCATTGATGGTGAGCGGATTCTGAATTGGAAACAGCTTTATGAATTCACGGAGTTACCGACAGATTTGATTGTGGTTGGATCAGGTGTAACTGGTGCGGAATTTGCTGGCGCGTACCAAGCGCTCGGTTCCCAAGTGACTTTAGTTTCATCTCGGGATCAAGTTTTGCCTGGTGAGGATTCAGAAGCCGCAAAAGTAGTTCAAGATGTTTTCGCAAAGCGAGGCATGAAAGTACTTTCCCAAACTCGGGCGGTTCAAGTAACTCGAACCGAATCTGGTGTTTCCGTAGAACTTTCTTCCGGAAAAGTGATTACCGGATCTCATTGTTTGATGGCGGTTGGATCTTTGCCAAATACCGAGAATATTGGTTTAGCTCAAGTTGGAGTCTCAACCACTGAAGGCGGATTTATCGAAGTGGATAAAGTCTCTCGCACTAGCGTTCGAGGAGTTTATGCCGCTGGTGACTGCACCGGAGTACTGATGCTGGCATCGGTGGCAGCAATGCAGGGACGAATTGCTATGTGGCATGCACTAGGTGATGCTGTGCACCCATTAAATCTCGAAACTGTTTCTAGCAACGTGTTCACCGATCCAGAAATTGCAACCGTTGGTGTGAGTCAAGCAGATGTGGACTCGGGCAAGGAAACTGCCAATGTTTTGAACCTTCCGCTTGCAACAAATGCTCGAGCAAAAATGCAAGGTATTTCGGAAGGGTTCGTAAAGATTTTTTGTCGACCGGATACCGGCGTAATTGTGGGCGGTGTTGTTGTGGCACCAAAGGCAAGTGAACTGATATTTTCGATCGCCCTGGCAGTCGAACACAGACTTACAGTTGACCAAATGTCCCAGACAATTACGGTTTATCCATCACTATCTGGATCGATCGCAGAAGCCGCTAGGCAGCTACACCAAACCCAAAACTTGAATTAGGTTTTACTTAATTTCCATTAATTCGGTGCCAGTTGGAACCGTTGTTCCAACTTCAGCGTTTAGGCCTGTAACAATGCCGGACTTATGAGCAGTCAGTGGCTGCTCCATTTTCATAGCCTCTAGAACCACAACTAGGTCACCTTGAGCTACTTCTTGGCCTTCGGTAACTGCAATCTTGACGATAGTTCCCTGCATTGGCGCAACAACTGCGTCACCGCTGCCGGCAGCCCCAGATTTCTTCCCGATCTTGCGGGCAGACTTCTTAGCTCCGCCACTGGATCCAATTGACATATCGCCAGGCAAAACCACTTCGATACGTCGACCGTTCACTTCAACTGTGATTGGGTTACGAGCTTCTGGTTCAGCAAGTTCGCCAGCGCCGCCAGAGAAGGCCGGGATTGTGTTGTTAAATTCGGTTTCAATCCATCGAGTGTGAACTGAAAATGGGGTAGTGGCATCAGCTGGCGCAAATGCTGGATCGCTAACAACTGCGCGGTGGAAAGTTAGTGCGGTGGCAATACCATCAATTTCAAACTCAGCTAGCGCTCTGCGGGAACGCTCAAGTGCTTCTTGGCGATCACGACCAGTAACAATCAGCTTCGCCAAAAGGGAATCGAAGTTACCGCCGATTACATCTCCCTTGGTGAATCCTGAATCAAGGCGAACGCCTGGACCACTTGGCGGATTCCAAACAGTTAGTGAACCTGGGGCGGGCAAGAAGCCACGGCCTGGATCTTCACCATTGATTCGAAATTCAATCGAGTGGCCACGAAGCTCTGGATCGCCATAGCCAAGTGCTTCACCTTGGGCAATTCGGAATTGTTCGCGCACTAAGTCGATTCCAGCGACTTCTTCGGAAACTGGATGCTCAACCTGAAGACGAGTATTAACTTCCAAGAATGAAATCGTGCCATCAAGTCCGATTAGGAACTCGCAAGTTCCAGCACCAACGTACTTTGCTTCCTTCATGATCGCTTTGCTGGATGCGTAAAGTTCATCAATCTGCGCCTGCGACAAGAATGGAGCTGGAGCTTCTTCAACAAGTTTCTGGTGACGGCGTTGTAGTGAGCAGTCGCGAGTTGAAACAATTACAACATTTCCATGTTCGTCAGCTAGGCACTGAGTCTCAACGTGACGTGGATTGTCTAAGTATCGTTCAACGAAACATTCACCGCGACCAAACGCAGCAACGGCTTCACGTACTGCGGAATCAAAAAGTTCCGGAATTTCTTCTAAGTTACGGGCAACCTTAAGTCCACGTCCACCACCACCGAATGCGGCTTTGATTGCAATTGGTAAGCCATGCTTCTTGGCAAACGCCACAACTTCTTTGCTGTCCTTCACTGGATCAGGAGTACCTTGCACCTGTGGCGCACCCGCGCGAGAAGCAATGTGACGAGCTGAAACTTTATCGCCCAAATCGCGAATTGCCTGCGGTGGTGGACCAATCCAAATCAAACCGGCGTCAATTACTGCCTGGGCAAATTCGGCGTTCTCGGAAAGGAAGCCGTAACCAGGGTGAACTGCATTGGCTCCAGATTTCTTAGCAGCATCAATGAGTTTTTCAATTACTAGGTAGCTCTCAGCTGCACTGCTGCCACCAAGAGCGAAAGCCTCATCTGCAGCTTTTACATGCTGGGCATCACGATCGGGATCGGCATAAACTGCCACACTGGCAATGCCAGAGTCAGCGCAGGCGCGGGCTACTCGAATCGCAATTTCGCCACGATTAGCAATTAGAACTTTTTCAATCTTGCGACTGGTGCCCACTTGAACTCCTAGAACGGCCTTTGGTCTCTCAAGTCTATAAGTCCCAAAGTTGGGTCCATTCAATGCTCATATCCTTCGCGAATTCTCGAAGTAAAGCCAAAGATATACCGCCAACTGCTGGACTATCACCAGTCATTTTGGTTATGAATGCCGCAGATTTACCTTCATGCGTAAAACCGCCTGCAACCGAAAGTGGTTCTCCAGTACTTACGTAGGCGGTGATCTCGGCATCAGAGATGTCTGCAAATTCCACTTCGGCGCCAGCCACACCACTTCTGACTTGCCCACTAACTAAATCCATAACCCAGTGACCGGTATGAAGGTATCCAGATTTTCCGCGCATGGCTTTCCAGCGAGATGCTGCAACCTCTGGACTGCCAGGCTTACCAAAAGACTGGCCTTCAAACTCGAGCATTGAGTCCGCAGCAATCACCAAAAGATTTCGATTCTCAGTGACAGTAATTTCGTTGACTACTGCTTCACCTTTTGCTTTTGCTAGAGCTACGCACAGATCAGCAGTGTGGATAGGACTTAACTTTTTCGTGATTGCATCCTCGTCCACATGACTAACTTGAACCAGTGGTGTGATGCCGGCATTCATTAAAAGCGAATAACGAGATGTTGATGCTGAGGCAAGTAAAACAGTGCGAGACATTTATCTACTAAAGCTTTAGTACGGGTGGGGAAGTGCGGATCGACGCCAGGTGCCAGCGCCGTGCTCAAAAGATTTACGCACCCCACGATGTGCCGCATTCCATTCGGGACGCAACTGGGAGCGCTTACTTGCCAAACTTGCAGCCGCTGCTTGGGCAGTAATCACCATAAGTACCGCAGCCAACTCTTCATCTGTTGGCTGGCCACGTACAACTCTAATTTCTTGACTCACAGTGGAATGTTTCCATGCTTCTTAGGAGGCAAAATCTGTCGCTTGCCGCGCAATGAACGAAGCGCACGAATCACCATAACGCGAGTTTCACTTGGGACAATCACGCGATCAATGTATCCGCGCTCCGCCGCAATGTATGGATTTGCAAACTTGTCGTCATATTCCTGAAGTAGTTTTGCGCGCTCGGCCTCAGGATCCTTAGCTTCAGCGAGTTCCTTGCGGTAAAGCACATTGACTGCACCTTGGGCACCCATCACAGCGATCTGAGCGCTTGGCCATGCCAAGTTGATGTCAGCACCGAGGTGCTTTGAGCCCATAACGTCATATGCGCCGCCGTAAGCCTTGCGGGTAATGATTGTTACTAGCGGAACTGTTGCTTCTGCATATGCATAAAGCAGTTTCGCGCCACGACGAATGATGCCTTGCCACTCTTGATCAGTTCCAGGTAAGAATCCTGGTACATCGACCAAAGTGATTACTGGAACATTGAATGCGTCACAAGTTCTGACGAATCGAGCAGCTTTTTCGCTGGCATCGATATCAAGCGTTCCAGCAAACTGCATTGGCTGGCTAGCAACTACACCAACTGGGCGGCCTTCGACGCGACCATAACCACAAATAATGTTTGGTGCGAACAGCGCTTGGGTTTCCAAGAACTCACTATCATCAACAATGGTCTCGATTACCTTATGCATGTCGTACGGCTGATTTGGCGAATCCGGAATGATTGTGTCGAGCAACAAATCTGCCTCGGAGATTTCCAGATCAGCTTCAATGTCTAGGTATGGAACTTCATCCATGTTGTTGCTTGGTAGGAACGAAAGAAGGTTCTTCACATATTCCAAAGCATCATCTTCGTCTGATGCCATGTAGTGAGCTACACCTGATTTGGTGTTATGGGTACGAGCGCCACCTAAGTCCTCGAACGCAACCTCTTCACCAGTAACAGTCTTGATAACTTCCGGTCCTGTAATGAACATGTGTGAAGTTTGATCAACCATCACAATGAAGTCGGTTAATGCGGGGGAGTAAACCGCGCCACCCGCACATGGGCCAAGCACTAAAGAGATTTGTGGGATAACACCAGATGCATGGGCATTGCGCTTAAAGATTTCGCCATACAGACCAAGAGATACAACACCTTCTTGAATGCGTGCGCCACCGGAATCGTTTATGCCGATCATTGGCACGCCAGTCTTAAGCGCCAAGTCCATTACCTTGCAAATTTTTTCACCAAAGACTTCACCAAGTGAGCCTCCGAAAACTGTGAAGTCTTGTGCAAACACACAGACCTGGCGACCATCGATAGTTCCGTAACCGGTAATTACGCCATCACCGTAAGGACGGGATTTTTCCATGCCAAAGTTATGGGAACGATGCCTAGCTAAGCCATCGATTTGCTGGAACGAACCATCATCCAAAAGGCGCTCAATCCGCTCCATTGCAGTTAGCTTGCCGCGGGCATGCTGCTTGTCTACGGCCTCAGAACGGCGGTTGGCTGCATCGTTGCGACGCTCCTCGAGATCTGCGATCTTTCCAGCAGTTGTATGGATGTCGATCCCATTCTTTGCGGTTTCGGCGCTCACTTGTTCCTCCGTACTAGTCCTTCGCCTACCCTAGCGATGTGGATATAAAAGATGTGAAACGCGGGCGTCCAGCGCTTGATCCTGATCTCATATTAAGTGAGTTAGCCAAGACTTCCTCGAAATGGCTCGATATCAAGGTCTTTGCCCAAGTTGAGTCAACTAATGACCTTGCCATTTCACAGTTATCTAACAACCCCAACGAACCAGTGTTCGCAATAACTGCTGATGAACAACTCAAAGGCCGTGGCCGATTGCAGCGTGAATGGCATAGTCCATTTGGCGCAGGTATTGCACTTAGCGTTGCCGTCCCAATAAAACTATTCAGTTGTGAAGTGTCAGCAATCCCACTCCTTGTCGGAATCGCAGCTAACAATTGCCTAAAGAATTTGGGCGCTAGTGCAAAGTTGAAGTGGCCAAATGACTTGATGATTGAAACTGATTCTGCAGAACTTAAAAAGATCGGAGGAATTCTGGTTCAACGCCAAGGCGATCATGTAGTTATTGGAATCGGACTTAACACTGATCTTCAAGTTGATGAGTTACCGACTGAAGCAGCAACCTCACTTTCGCTGATTGATATCCATACATCTCGAGAAACTCTGATTGCTGCGCTGTTGGTTGAGCTCGAGAAAGTTACCAAATTAACGTCCGAAGATTGGTTACCTCGGTACATCAAAGACAGCTCAACGATTGGAACCCAGGTTTCCGTTGCTCGTAAATCAGAGTCAATCGTTACCGGAATTGCTGTCGCAGTATTGAAATCAGGTGAACTGCTGCTTGATACTGCTGATGGGCAAATTGAGATTACGTCTGGGGATGTACTGCAAGTAAGACCTACCCTGCTATAGGACACTAAACTTCAAAGTGTGACGCGGATATTGGTAGCAGAGGATGATCTTGAGATCGCCGGACCATTAGTGCGCACGCTTCAGGGTGGTGGCTATTCCGTTGCGCTCGTTGGTGACGGACTGAGTGCTCTCGAAAAAGCAAAATCAACAAAACCAGACATGATTGTGCTCGACTTGGGGCTGCCAAGTATGGATGGCCTTGATGTTTGTCG
>JBDLQS010000079.1:0-14875 GCA_039800445.1 Actinomycetota bacterium | reverse complement strand
AATCGGAACCATGAATAAGCGGGCAACCGTTAAAACATTAGGAATGTTAAGCAACGGTACTTCGTTGCTTGGATCACCCAAGTGATCTGGGACTGGTGGATGCGTCATGATTGCAACTGCTTTGCAACTATGTCAACACCTATTGATTCGATCACAACTGCGCGCACGATAGTTCCAATTGATAGTTGTTGATCCGAAACTACTGTGGTTGAGCCATCGACTTCCGGTCCTTGATGCTCGCTGCGGCCCTGGTTTCCGGCGTCTTCGATTAATACAGAGACTTCTTGACCGATGCGGCCGCGTGCAACAGCTTCGCTGACTCGCATCGCTACCTTGTTCACAGCTTCGTATCTGGCTTGCACCTCATGTTCGGGAAGATGACCATCCAACTTCACTGCTGCTGTGCCATCTTCGTCTGAGTATGCAAAAACCCCGACTGCATCAAGGCGAGCACCTTCAATGAATTCGATTAGCTCCGCAACGTCATCCTCAGATTCCCCAGGAAAGCCAACTATGAAATTAGTCCGCGCCCCGGCCAGCGGATTGTGGATTCGAATGGCACTTAACAAATCCAAGAAGCTATCAGTTCCCCCGAACCTCTTCATTCTTCGTAACACCGCATTACTTGCATGCTGGAAAGACAAATCAAAATACGGAACGATTCCAGGAGTGTTTGCAATAACGCTGATGAGATCCGGACGCATTTCGGCCGGCTGTAGATATGAAACCCGCACCCATTCAATCCCTTCCGGCTGAACTAGAAGTGGCAGGAGTTTCTCAAGCAGTCGTAGATCACCAAGATCCTTACCGTAAGAAGTTGAATTTTCACTGACTAAAAGCAACTCGCGAACGCCGTTCTCCCCAAGCCAGGCAGCCTCTTCAAAAATCTCACCTGGATCTCGCGAAACGAATGATCCCCGAAACGCAGGAATGGCACAGAACGTACACCTGCGATCACAGCCTGATGCAATTTTTAATGGCGCCCAAGGAGTTGCTTCCAGGCGCTTGCGATACACATGAGGACCCATGCCTGGCGTCGAAACTTCAGACGTGACGGACTGTCGTTCAACCGGTGAAATTGGAAGTAGCTTTCGCCTATCTCCGGGAGTGTGTGCTTCAATACTTTCACCAGCAAGAACTCTACGAAGCGTTGAGCCGATCTCGGCATAATCGTCGAAACTCAAGACTGCATCTGCTTCCGGAAGTTCGGCTGCAAGTTCTTTGCCATAACGTTGCGCTAAACAACCAACTGCTACGACTTTTCCGTTGCCGGCAAGCAATTCGCTAGCTTCCAAGATGGTGTCAATTGAGTCTTTCTTTGCCTGCTCAATGAACCCACAGGTATTAACCAAGACTAAATCGGTAGCTTCACCGTCGGAAACCAAGTTCCAACCGTCTGCTGTTAATCTGCCGGCAAGCTCTTCGGAATCAACATCATTTCGAGAGCAACCTAACGAAACGATTGATACACGAGGATTAGCGGTCACGCTGTGAAGCCTACTCGCCGCGAATTAAGGCAATTGTTCCCGCTAGATCTTCAGCAGTAACTAAAACTTCACGCGCCTTGGAGCCTTCAGATGGTCCAACGATGTTGCGAGATTCCATAAGGTCCATCAAGCGTCCAGCCTTGGCAAAGCCAATTCGCAACTTGCGCTGCAGCATAGAGGTTGAACCAAACTGTGTCGAAACCACAAGTTCAACAGCTGCAAGTAAATCGTCGAGATCATTTCCGATATCGCCATCAATTTCCCGTGAAATGGAGACTGGCGCTGCAATGTCATCTCGATACTGTGGTGCCATCTGACTCTTGGCATGAGCCACTACTGCGCGAATCTCTGCCTCGGTTACCCAGGAGCACTGGATCCGAATTGGTTTTGAAGTTCCCATTGGAAGGAATAACCCGTCACCTTGACCAACAAGTTTTTCCGCGCCTGGCTGATCCAAGATAACTCGGCTATCAGCCAGACTTGAAGTTGAGAAAGCTAACCGACTCGGAACGTTGGCCTTGATCAAACCAGTTACTACGTCAACTGATGGACGCTGCGTTGCGAGCACCAAGTGGATTCCAGCTGCTCTAGCCAACTGAGTGATTCGAACGACAGAATCTTCAACATCACGCGGAGCAACCATCATCAAGTCAGCAAGCTCATCAACAACTACAAGTAGATACGGATATGGGCGAAGGACTCGCTGAGAGCCCTCTGGTGGCGTAACTTTTCCGCCACGAACTGCCTTATTGAAATCATCAACGTGTCGGAAGCCGTATGCAGATAAGTCGTCGTATCGCGCTTCCATTTCCTTTACAACCCAGGCAAGTGCTTCAGCTGCCTTTTTAGGGTTAGTGATAATTGGACTGATCAAGTGTGGAATACCTTCGTAGGCGGTGAGTTCAACACGCTTCGGATCAATTAACACCATGCGAACTTCATCCGGTGTGGCGCGCATCAAGATGGAAGTAATCAAAGCGTTCATACAACCGGACTTACCTGCACCAGTCGCACCAGCCACTAAAAGGTGAGGCATCTTTGCCAAGTTCGCAACGGTGAAACCGCCTTCAACATCCTTGCCTAGACCTACCAGCATTGGGTGATCATCCCCAGCGGCTTCCGCACTTCGCATAACGTCACCGAGTGAGACAACTTCACGATCGGTGTTGGGGATCTCGATACCAATTGCACTCTTCCCAGGGATTGGGGAAAGAATTCGCACATCAGCACTAGCTACGGCATAAGCGATGTTCTTGCTTAGTGCAGTAACCCGTTCCACTTTTACCTTTGGACCCAATTCAACTTCATAGCGAGTAACCGTTGGGCCGCGCTGGAAGCCAGTTACTTTTGCATCTATGTCGAATTGCTCTAGCACCTGAGTTAGGGCTTCGATCACAGCATCATTTGCTGCGGTACGTGCCTTTGGCTTAGCTCCTGGCTTGAGTAAAGATTCGCTTGGCAACTTGTAGTTTGATGCGGAAACAAACTGAAGTTGTTCGGACTTAACCGGCTTAACATCAAGCATTGACGCTGGCTGCGAAGGTGCAACGATAGCTGGTGGTTTAGGGATTTCGGTTTCAAGTGAAACTGCTTGAGTGTCATTAGAAACCACTGGGGCAAGTACATCAACTGCGATGGTGTTTAACTGAGTTATATCTTGCACTTCAGCGACAAGTTCAACATCTTCGGCAACTATTGGGTTGCTAACAACAGGAGTTGCAAATGGAGCATCTCCAGCAAGTTCGCCGATTGCTAATGCTGGATCAAGTTCGTCAGTCGTAGAACGCTTACGTCGTAAGCGACTAAACAAAGTTCGATTTGATGTAACTGAAAGATCAAGCACAAGTTGGGCTTGCGCAGCGGTGATGTCGTCAAGATTTGGGTGGGTAGATTCCAATTCATCCACAACTTGTGTGCGCTGGAACTTAGCAGCAATAGCGCGAACCTTAGCTGGAATTGTATTCACTGGAGTAGCGGTGATAATCAAAATCGAAAAGAATGTGACGACCAGAAATAGTAGGACCGTAACGATAGTTCCAACGGCACTAACAAATGGTGCCGTGATCGCCCAACCAACCCAACCAGATGCATCGCGCATTGCAGCAGCACCAGAGGAAGGATCTGGGTTTCCCCGATAGATGTGGACTATGCCCATTACACTCAACGCAAGCAAGGTCCAACCAATAGTCAGACGACCCTTTTTTTGAGACGGTGCATCTGGGTGGCGCAAAATTTGAATCGCAATAACAAGCAGTGCGATTGGAGCAAGCAAATCGAACATGCCAACGGCGCCAGTAACCAAACTAGTTACTACGCCCGATACGAACCCAGGAAGATCAAACCAAACAACTGCGGCAACAACAATTGCGATAGCTAAGTAAAGAAGTCCTAGACCATCACGACGATGAGCTGGATCTAGATCTCTTGCGCTCTTACCTATGCCTCGAGCGATGGCACCAATAACGTGTGCAATACCCAACCAAATCGCTGTTACAAACTTGCGAAGGCCCTGGAAAAAACTTGCTAGTACGGATGGCTTCGAGCGTTTTCTCGGCTTAACTGGAGCGCGCCCTGATCCAGAATTTCGTCCTTGTGGTCGGGATGCGGATGAGGTGCGCGGACGAGTCTTTGCCGCTGACGGGGAAGCCATATAACAAATATATCTGAAACACTCCAGTAACACTGGCACCAAGAGTTACGGCGTGTCGGAATTTCTTGAGATTTTTCCTTTTGTTAATTGGAAATAATTAGCGGCACAATCATTGGTCGACGTCGGTGCTTTTCGCCTACCCACTTACCGGCTACCCGACGAACCATTTGCCCTAACTGGTGCGTGTCCGTTACCCCATCAGCGAGCGCTGCTTCAAGAGTTGATTTGATCTTGGGCAAGATCTCTTCAAAGACACTCTCCTCTTTACTAAATCCTCGAGCATGAATTTGCGGCCCAGCAATCACTTTACGTTCGGCAAAATCTATAGCCGCCACAATCGAAAGGAATCCATCTTCACCAAGAACCCGACGATCCTTTAGCAGAGATTCTGAAACCTCACCAACCGTAGAGCCCTCAACATATACGTAACCACAAGGAATAGCACCAACAATGTTGGCTTTACCGTCAACTAGATCAACAACAATTCCATCACCTGCAAGCATGACCCGAGATTCAGGAACACCGGTCTTAATTGCCAAATCTGCATTAGCTCTGAGGTGTCGCCATTCTCCATGAATTGGCATAACGTTTTTTGGCTTAACAATGTTGTAGCAGTACAAAAGTTCTCCGGCTGCAGCATGACCAGATACATGCACTAAAGCATTGCCCTTGTGGACTACATGTGCGCCAAGTCGAGTTAAGTCGTTAATGATTCGATACACCGCATTTTCGTTGCCCGGTATCAACGATGAGGCAAGGATCACAGTATCGCCAGGTCCAACTGAGATGGCGTGATCTTGATTAGCGATCCGTGCTAACGCAGCCATTGGCTCACCTTGGGATCCAGTGCAGATCAAAACGGTCTGGTCATCAGGCATATCGGTCATCTCGTCACTAGAAATCAACGCCCTATCAGGAATCGTAAGATAACCAAGATCACTTGCCAGCGCCATATTTCTAACCATGGAGCGTCCAACAAATGCAATCTTGCGATTGTTTCTTACTGCCACATCAATAATCTGTTGAACACGATGAACATGCGATGCAAATGAGGCGACAATTACTCGCCCAGATGCTCCCCCGATAACTTGTTGCAGCGTTGGAATTATGTCTTTCTCGCTGGTAACAAACCCAGGTACTTCCGCATTCGTTGAGTCAACTAGAAATAGGTCTACGCCCTTATCGCCCAAGCGTGCAAATGCGTTCAAGTCAGTTACTCGGCCATCAAGTGGAAGTTGATCCATCTTGAAATCACCGGTGATCAAAATGGTTCCAGCATCCGTAGTTACAGCTACAGCTAACGCATCAGGAATTGAATGATTCACTGCGATGAACTCGACAGAAAAATCTCCAAACTTTTCCGTCATACCTTCTTTAACGGCATGCGTGTAAGCCGTTATGCGATGTTCTTTTAACTTGCTTTCTACAAACGCCAAAGTCAGCTGTGACCCAACTATTGGAATGTCCTGCTTTGAGCGCAGTAGATATGGAACTGCACCAATGTGATCTTCATGTCCATGGGTCAGAATTACGGCTGCAACGTCATCAAGTCGATCTTGGATGTAGGCAAAATCAGGCAAGATTAAATCCACGCCAGGCTGCGTCTCTTCTGGGAATAAAACACCACAGTCGACAATCAGTAATTTGCCACGATATTCGAGCACGGTCATGTTGCGACCAATGTCGCCTAGTCCACCAAGTGCAACTACGCGAAATGTGTCATCAGTTAGCGGAGGTGGAGTTGGTAACTCAAGTTGTGAAAATGTCACAGACTGAAGCCACCCTTAATCAAGTCTTCTTTAAGAACGCGTCGTTGGTCATCAGTTGCGGGAATCAGAGGCAATCGAAGTGATCCACCGCCAGTTCTACCGAGTTGGTCAAGCGCTGCCTTCACCATGATTGCGCCACCAGCCCTAGTCATGATTCCTTCGGTAATCGGCACAAGTGAACGATTGATTTCGCGCGCAGTCTTAACATCATTGTTTTGCATTGCTTCCACCATCAATTTGTGGCGATCAGCAACAATGTGACCCGTGACGCTAACGACTCCGACGGCACCAATAGCTAGTAACGCTAGGTTTAAGGGATCATCGCCTGAATAGTAAGCAAGATCCGATTGCGCCATGATTTGTGAAGCTGCCCAAGTATCACCTTTTGCATCTTTGTTAGCAATAATTTTTGGGTGTTGTGCAAGTTGCAGCATGGTGTCATTGTTGATTGGAACACCTGAGCGACCTGGGATGTCATAAATCATTACCGGTAGATCAGTTGAGTCGGCAACTGCGACCATGTGAGCATAAATTCCGGCTTGTGGTGGCTTGTTGTAATACGGGGTCACAACCAGCAATCCATGGGCACCAGCTTGTTGCGCATCTTTCGCCAACAAAACTGAGTGGGCAGTGTCATTAGAGCCCGCACCAGCAACCACTTTGGCGCGATTGCCAACCGCGTCAATGACAACTTTTAGAAGTTCCAGTTTTTCATGCTCATCTGTTGTTGGTGACTCACTGGTTGTGCCATTGACTACTAAACCGTTATTACCCAAATCAATTAGGTCATTTGCCAGCTTTGCGGCAGCGTCGTAATCAATCGTGGTTCCATCTGATGTAAACGGTGTGACCATTGCGGTCAAAACCGTGCCAAATGCCGACTCCGCTTTCACAATCTCACCTATTCACTTTCACCATCAACTAGGGAGCAACTCGACCATTAGCCACAAAGGATGCGTGGGTAAGTGGCATGATTCGCTCGAACTCTAATTCGTACTTTTCTGCAACCATCTCAATTTCGCGCTGTGGGAAAGATGGGAAGTGCGATCCTTCTGCTTTACGACGCAAGCTCAAGAAGTTCATGAGTGCGCGTGCATTCATAGTTACGTATGCAGAACTGTAAATCGTCACAGGAAGTACGATGCGCGCAACTTCTCTCGCTACGCCAGCTTCAAGCATTGCTTCGTACGATGCGTAGGCAACTTCGCAGGCTTTCTTAGTTTCCGCAGTGACAATATCAAATTGCTCAGGTGTGCCATCAATAAACTCATATGCGCCAGCTTTTCCGACTTGAATCAACTTTCGCTCTGGACTTGGTGTGTAAAAAATCGGTTCGAGAACTTTATATCGACCTGACTCTTCGTTATAACTTGCCATGCGATGGCGAAAGTGCTCGCGCCACATGAATATCGGTGCCTGGACAAAAAATGTGAATACTGAATGTTCGAACGGGCTACCATGACGGTCACGCATCAAATAGTTGATTAAACCTGCCGAAGCAGCAGAATCAGCGTTTACATCAACAGCTGATTGATCCCCTTTTGTTGAAACCCGGGCTGCCCAAAGCACATCAGCATCTCCCGCTGAATGCTTTACCAATTCAACAGTTACGTCGCTTCTAAAGGAAATCTCGTGTGCCACGTTGATAAGGCTATCGGGGTGGCTAATTAACCCTGACTTTGCCACCACTTTCTCCATTTGACCGCATTATGCATTTTCGCTACCTTTTAGTTACGTAATTAATTATGCAACCAGTTGGTTGCATAATTAACTTAAATAGGAGTGACGTGAAGATTTCCAAAATGCTTGCCGCCAGCTCATTGGCCTTGGTAACCATTCTGAGTGGCTGTGCCAGTGAAAGCGATTATGCGGAAACCTCAAGTAGTGAGTCATTGATTCTCTACTCAGGACGAAATGAAGCGTTGATTGCACCGCTTCTGGAACTTTTCACCGAAGAGACTGGGATTGAAGTCAGTGTCCGGTATGGCGAGTCAGCAGAAATGGCAGCCACAGTTATTGAAGAGGGGGCCAACGTTGCAGCTGACGCGTTCCTGTCTCAAGATGCTGGTGCCTTAGGTGCCTTAAGCGCTGCAGGTTCGGTTAAGAAACTTCCCGCCGATTTACTCGACAGTGTGCCCAGTGAGTACCGAGCTGGGGATGGTTCTTGGATTGGGGTTTCCGGTCGAGCGCGCGTACTTAACTACAATCCAGATTTGGTAACCACTCTCCCAGCATCTGTTTTCGATTTGGCTGATCCTGGCTGGAAAGGTCGGATCGCAATAGCTCCAACTAATGCATCATTTCAATCATTTGTAACTGGGATGCGGGTTACTGCTGGAGACGAAGCGACTTTAGCTTTCCTGTCTGCGTTGAAGGAGAATGCGGTCATATACGAAAAGAATGGACAGATTCTTGATGCAGTTGAATCCGGCGAAGTTGCTGCTGGCCTAATCAACCATTATTACTGGTATGAAAAATCCTCCGAAGTTGGTGAGGAAAACATGAAGTCAAAGTTGAATTGGTTTGAGACAGGTGATGCAGGAAACCTAGTGAATGTTGCTGGCATATCCATTCTGTCTGAAAATCCTGCTGCACTTGAATTTGCTAGCTGGTTGCTTGGTGATACCGCACAAGAATATTTCTTGCAGAATACGTTTGAATACTCGCTAACTTCAAATACTCCCCCAAGTCCATCGCTTCCAAATTTGGATGAAATCGGCGGTCCGAATATAGACCTATCCGATTTATCATCGCTAAGCGAGACTCTAGAGCTTCTAGCTAAGGCTGGATTGATCTGAGTTTAAAGTCTGCGCAAAGGCCGCCACTGCAGATTCTGGTAGTGGCGGCATTTGGCGTTGTACTTTCACTTTTGCCACTGGCATATGTTTTGCTACGCACCTTCCAAATTGGGGTTGGTTCGCTAGTTGACCTCACAGCTAGACCACGAACCCTTGAGCTAATACTTAACTCGCTAACTTTAACTTTTGCGGTATGTCTTACTGCTGTTGCAGTTGGCACAATCCAGGCTTGGGCAACTTCGCGTAGCGATTTGAAACTAAAGCGAGTGTTTCAAATTGTTGCAGTGTTGCCACTCGCAATTCCTTCTTATGTCTTGGCCTATGCCTGGTTGGCATTCAATCAAAATTTTGATGGCTTTTTTGGATCCTGGTTAGTTTTGAGCATTAGCACTTCTCCATTTGTATTTCTCGCAGTGACCGCGGCATTAGCTCGTCACAACAGCGCAAGTGAAGAAGTTGCTCGAACCCTTGGCAAGTCGCAACTTCAAGTTGCGCGAAGTATTACTTGGCCCGCAATAAAGCCTGCGGTTCTGGGTTCAGGGCTACTTGTTGCGCTCTACACTCTGAGTGACTTTGGTGCTGTGTCGTTAATGAGATTTGATACCTTTACCCGAGCAATTTATAACGCATATCGCGCAAGTTTTGATCGTGATGCCGCTGCAGCTATCGCCTTACTCCTGATTCTGGTAACAGTAATTCTGGTTATTGCACAAGGTCGTATCACTCAAGTTCAGGCAGTCAAAGAATCTGATCAGTTTAGGTACTCAAAAACCAAGCTCAACTATTGGCAATTTCTTGTGTCTGGCGTGCTTACGCTGTGGTTCGTTATCAGCATTGTGATTCCGGTATCAAGCATCATATATTGGAATCTTGTTGGTCAATCAACTGCAGTAACTGCGGAAGTCCTTAGGGCCTTAATTAACACGCTGAGTTACGGATTACTTGGTGGACTTTCAGTTTCAGCAATTGGAATTGCAATCGCGATCTTGGTAGTTAGATACCGCAGTCAATTCGGAATGCGGGTAGAGCAAACGATTCTCTTTACCCATGCCTTACCTGGTGTAGTGATTGCTTTGGCATTTGTATTTTTGGTTAATCAAACTCTGCCAGCGCTTTACCAAACCAGCATCCTGGTGATTGTTGCCTATGTTGCATTGTTTCTTCCCAATGCAGTTGCAGTTTTAAAGGTTCCAATCTCACAAGTACCAATTGGAATTGAAGAAGTATCACGAACTTTGGGAAGTTCGCAAATGCAGACAATCAGACGAGTGATTATTCCGGCCGCTGGCCCAGGGATTCTCAGTGCTATTGCTTTTGTTGCATTGACCGTGATCAAGGAACTTCCAGCAACCTTGATCTTGCGACCTACGGGAATTGAGACATTGGCTACTCGGCTGTGGTCAGCTACGTCGATTAATGCCTTTAGTGCTGCGGCTCCGTACGCACTTTTGCTGATTGTGGTCGCTGGTATTCCAGCTTTACTAGTTAATCGAGAAGTTCAAAGCTCTAGAAAACAAAGTAATCTTGGTAGTGGTCAAGAATCGATTATTTCTATGAATGCGTCATTTAAGGGGGTAAGTAGTGACTGAAAAACTAAAGCTAGAAAGTGTTGCTAAGTCCTTTGGTGATGCATCTGTCTTAAGAGACGTTTCATTTTCGGTTTCCGATGGATCTTTACTAACAATCCTTGGAGCATCCGGTGGTGGCAAAACTACGCTGTTACGGCTAATTGCTGGATTTGATTCGGTTGACTCTGGCTCAATCACTATGAATGGACGAGAAGTTTCATCAACTTCCATTTCAATTCCGCCCGAGAAGCGCAATGTTGGATTTGTCCCACAAGAATCTGCGTTATTCCCCCATCTAACAGTTACCAAGAACATTGCATACGGCCTATCACACCTAAAGTCCCATGCCAGGGATGAAAAAGTGGCAGACCTTCTAGATTTGATTGGCATGCAAGACCAGAAGGATGCATTTCCCGAGAATCTTTCCGGTGGGCAACGACAGCGCGTGGCAATTGCCCGAGCACTTGCACCTAACCCTGACGTAATACTCCTAGACGAACCATTTGCAGCCCTTGATGCACAACTGCGCTCAAAGCTTCGGGAAGATGTCCGTTCTATACTGCGCTCTGCCAACGCAACAGCCATTTTGGTTACGCACGATCAAGAGGAAGCTCTTTCTATTGCCGACCAAGTAGCAATCTTGCGCGATGGAACTGTGGCTCAAGTTGGTAGTCCGCGTGCCATCTATTCGCAACCAATTGATGTGGAATTGGCGAAATTCTTGGGTGATGCTGTTGTGATTCCAGGAGTTGTAAAGGCCGGAAAAGTTAGCACACAGTTAGGCGACTTGATCCCAATCGTGAGTCAAGTTGAGGGAACCGTAGGCCAAGTTGCGATCCGTCCTGAGAATCTTTACCTGCAACCAGACCCAAAGGGTTTGGCTGTTGTAACTGGACGACAATTCTTTGGTCATGATGCATTAGTAGAAGTCAAGACCGCAGCAGGAACTGTGAAGGCTCGCACTTCTGGACCAATTTCACCGGAGGTGGGAATGCCTGTGACAGTTTGGGTTAGAGGATCCGTTAATTTCTATCCAGCTGCTTAGCATTTCTGACTCGTTGCGTGATCGCAATACAAACAACCACCACGCTTGCTGCTAACAAAGTTGAGCCGGTAACTACTTCACCAAGCAACAGTGCTGACCACAGCAGAGTTAAAAGAGATTGAATCAATTGGATCTGCGATCCCCTAGCAACACCTAACTCTGATAACCCCCGGTACCAAGCAAAGAAGCCAAAGTACATGGACCCAAAAGCTGTAAATAAGAAAGCCAGCAGTGAAACCGTTGTGACGGTATGGGTTTCACGCCCAAGCCAAAGCGAGATTACGAAGTAGGGCAAAGTTAGAGGCAAAGTTAAAACTACGCACCAAGATACAACCTGCCAACCAGGCATTGCCTTGCTCAGGATTGCGCCTTCGGCATATCCAATCGCAGCCGCAATGACGGCACCGATTAAAAACAAATCGGCCTTCAAGGAACTACCGTCTTGACCACCATTAAGCCAGGCGTAAATAACCAAAGTAAATGTGCCAACCAGCGCTGCTGCCCAAAAAGATTTTGGTACTTTCTCGTGGAGTCTGAATACCGCCAAAACTGCAGTTGCCAGTGGAAGTCCTGCAGTAATTACAGCTGCATGAGCACTCGTCGTCTCCTGTAAGGCGAGCGTGGTAAGAATCGGCCAACCAACCACGATTCCACCAGCTGTAATTAGAAGTGGTCCAATAAGTTTTCGTTCTGGAAACTTAACTCCCGCCCGCTTTAGAAGAACTAAAGCCAGCAACCCCGCAAGTGTGGCTCTTCCAAACGTTAAGGTCCAAGGTGAAAATCCTGGAAGTGCTAGTTTCACCATTGGCAAGGTAAATGAAAAAATCAAAACCCCTAGGAATGCATAACTGATTCCCCGGATGTTTTTAGGCATGGGCTCAGACTAGTGCGATAGGTTTAACGGATTATGAACACTGTTTCCAGCGAATGGCATGTAGCACGCCGCCAAATTGTTGGAAATGCTGCCAGTATTGGTTTCGCCGTTGCTATGTACGGTGTTTCATTCGGTGCACTAGGTACTACTACTGGACTTTCGATCCCCCAAACCATGGCTTTGTCGCTTTTGATGTTTACTGGGGCAAGTCAATTCACATTGGTTAGCACTTTGGCTTCAGGTGGGACCGCATTAACGGCGGTGATTGCCTCATGGTTGATGGGTACTAGAAACGCTGCTTACTCCATGCGCATGACTCCCATCCTTAAAACTTCAGGTCCAGGTCGTTTAGTAGCCGTACAACTAACAATCGATGAGTCAACTGCCATGGGACTGGCGCAAGATGAAGAAGCTTTTGAAGGCCGCGCCTCTCGCTTAGCATTTTGGGCAACTGGTCTTTCGGTTTACTTACTTTGGAACTTAGCGACATTCATCGGTGCAATTAGCGTCTCAGCAATCGGTGATCCAAAGTCATTTGGCTTAGACGCTGCGATTGCTGCCGGTTTGTTCGCGTTAGTCTGGCCACAGATTAAGTCACGCACTGATTTGTCAGTGGCATTTGGTGGCGCCTTGATTGCGCTGGCATTAACGCCAGTGGTGCCACCTGGTGTTCCAGTGTTAGCAGCAGCCATAGTTGCGATGATTGTTGGTTGGGTTACCGGCAGGAAACTGTCATGATGTGGTTCGCAGTCCTGGCAGGCGCTGCTGGTTGTTATGCCCTCAAATACGTAGGAAGCATTATCCCAGCTCACATTTTGGAACAGCCCATCGTTAAGAGAATTGTTCTGCTGTTACCGATCTCGTTGTTGAGTGCACTCGTAGCGGTACAGACATTTGCAACAAGTCAAACTTTGACTTTAGATGCCAGAGTTCCTGCCTTAGCAGCGGCCACTGTGGCGCTTAAGTTTAAGACGCCATTTATTCTTGTAGTTTTGATCGCTGCAGTAACAGCTGCAGCACTTAGGTACTTTGGGTTAGCTGCCTAGCTCAAGCAAATGTTCTAGTCCATACGTAAGTCCAGGTGTCTGCGAGACTTTACGAACTGCAAGTAGAACACCTGGCATAAATGACTCGCGATCATAAGAATCATGTCGAATTGTGAGCGACTCCCCTGGGCCGCCGAATACAACTTCTTGATGCGCTACTAAACCTTGCGCTCGAATGCTGTGTACGGGTACGCCAGATACGTTTGCCCCACGAGCACCTGGAATTGAATCTGTTGTGGCATCAGGCATAGCCTTCATGCCAGCCCGCGCTTCGGCAATCATTTCAGCAGTTCTCCGGGCAGTTCCGCTTGGTGCATCTGCTTTTCGTGGATGATGAAGTTCGATGATTTCTACGCTGTCAAAGTGTGGTGCAGCTTGTGCCGCGAATTGCATCATCAATACTGCTGCTAACCCAAAGTTGGGAGCAATTACAACATTAGCTTTACTCGCTGCAAATTGCTTTTCAACTGTCGCCAACTTGTCAGCGTCAAATCCTGTTGTGCCAACGACTGCGTGAATGTTGTTTTCAGCGAGAAACTTTAAGTTAGCCGCAACTGAACCAGGCGTTGTGAAATCAACAACTACTTCTGCGCCATTAGAAACCAGTTCCATAAGATCATCATTGACATCAAGAGCTGCCACTAATTCGCAGTCATTGCTCGCAGTAACTGCCTCACAAACTGTTGTGCCCATCCGACCTTTGGCACCAAGAACTCCCACTTTAAGTTTTGACATTAATTACTCCGGTCCAACAACTGCGGTAAGACGTTCTTGCGACCATATCTGATGCGCAAGTGCATGAACTTCGTCCATGGTGACCGAGGACACTCGATCTAGTACTTCAGAAACTGACGGCACATAACCATTGTTCATCTCGGACCTGGCAATTCTGCTCATTCGAGAAGAAGTGTCTTCTAGGCCTAAAACCATTCCGCCACTTACTTGGCCCTTGGCTTTGCTCAACTCGGCAGCAGTGATGCCATTTTTAGCCACATCATCGAGCACATTAGTAATAACTTCCCGAACTTGATCTAAATTCTTTGGACTACAGCCGGCGTAAACACCAGCCATACCAGCGTCTTGAAACTGTTGGCCGAAAGAATAGACGGTATAGACAAGACCGCGCTTTTCGCGAACTTCTTGGAACAAGCGACTGGACATACCCCCGCCTAGAGCCGCGTTAAAGACTGACTGGATATAGCGTCTCTCATCTGCACGATCAAGGCCTGGCACACCAATAACAAGGTTTGCTTGTTCAGTTGTCTTGTCTTGCTTAACGTAGCCACCCGTATGTAAAACTTTGGTTTTGTGCTTCATCGATACATGCGGCGCTTCGTCACCATCAAGTGCGAATCCACCTTGATTGAAGGCCTTGCGTACCAGTTTCACGATTGTTGCGTGATCAATGTTTCCTGCAACTGCAACGATTAGCCGATCCGGCGTGTAGTACTTCTTATAAAAGCTATTTATCGACCGGCGAGAAAGTGATGAAATGTTTTCAACGGTGCCAAGAATGGATCGGCCCAACGGGGCGTCGCCAAACATAGCTTTAGAGAATTGTTCGTGAACGAGATCCGCTGGATCATCATCGCGCATCGCTATCTCTTCAAGTACAACTTGGCGCTCTTGATCCACATC
>JBDLQS010000078.1:0-3938 GCA_039800445.1 Actinomycetota bacterium | reverse complement strand
ATTGAATTACGTTTGCACGTCTGGCGACTTCAGCCTGGCGCCCAAGTGGCTTTAGCTGGCGACGAAGTTCGTTTGTCAGATCCTCAACGCGGATGAGGTTCACTTCCATTGCTTCAAGTTTGCGAATTGCTTTTTCTTTACGCTTGCGATGTTTGAGTACGCCAGCTGCTTCTTCGATATATCCGCGTCGTTGTTCTGGCGTTGCAAGCAAGATGTCACGAAGTTGACCTTGACCAACAATTACGTGCATCTCGCGACCAATGCCAGAGTCGCTGAGTAATTCTTGAATGTCTAGCAAGCGCGAAGTAGTTCCATTGATCGCATATTCAGATCCACCATTGCGGAACATAGTTCGCGAAATAGTTACTTCGGAATAATCAATCGGCAATGCGCCATCAGAGTTATCAATAGTTAGCAATACTTCCGCGCGACCCAATGGAGCTCGGCCCGATGAGCCAGCGAAGATGACGTCTTCCATTTTTCCGCCGCGTAAGCTTTTGGCTCCCTGTTCGCCCAGTACCCAAGAAATTGCGTCGACAACATTGGATTTGCCAGAGCCATTCGGTCCAACTACTGCAGTAATGCCTTGCTCGAAATTCAGGGTCGTTGAAGATGCAAACGACTTGAAGCCGCGGATCGTCAGACTCTTCAGGTACACGCGAATCTTTCTCGAGTTTTCGCTGGTCAGGGGAAGAGGACTCAGGCGGTGGAATTGCTTGCGCCCAGTCTATCTTTTGCCCTTGAAAACATTGGATTTGGGCAGGGAAATTACGACTTCGACCAGGATTGCAATTCGTTCAGGATATTGGCCCAACCCTTATAGTCAACGAGTTCTGGCGTTGACCCAGCAATGGTGGTGCCAATGTGCTGTCGGAAGTCTGGAAACTGTTTAACTACTTGAGAAAAAGTGTCTGAATATGTGCGAATTGTGAAGAGAATGTCGCCTGAATCGGGCAATTTTCGCAAGGTCTGGCGCTCGCGTCGGAAATACAGGGCATTTTCGATATTGCCACTAGTAATTTCCATGGCATCAGGACTTCGAACTGCAGTGGGCTGATGCAGTTCGCCGCTATCCATAACCGTCCAGTTCACACGCCAAACTGGACGCTCAACTGTTAGCTTGTCGAAGATGTTTTGAGTGGCTGCTCCGATGGTCTCGGCATAATGCGGGACCGGACCATGAATCCCAAGTAGGTTCTTGCCGATCTTTTCGCGCACATCCCAGCGACTTGGAAAACACAAGCTAGCTGCGGACAAAATCCAATCGTTTCCCACTTGGCTCATTACGCAAAGGTCTTCTTGCACCAGTAGCGATGCGGCTTCTAGCGGATGCAGGTTTGGATCTACTGAAACCTCGTTAGGCCAGCGTTCTGGGAAAATCCGAGGTAGGTGCTCACTAAGTAGTTCCAGAACTTCTCGCGATCCGGCATCACCTAACGGAATAGAGAGGAATACTTCGTCATGTTTTTTATTAAGCAAGTCACGCTTTTGGGCAAGATCCATTTCGTAATCGGAATTGATTTCAATCCACTTATCTAAATCAAGCGCCCGCGCACCCACGTGCATGCGATCTGGTTTCCCATCTACCGGCATGTAAGTCATGGCGCTATTCCCATTCCACTATTTTGTCAGTGCAGCTTTAGATTGTCCGCGGTTTGCGTTGACAGCGTGGGCACCGAAATGACGAGCGATTCGCAAAAGCTTCGCGCACAATAATGCTGCCGCACCGATCACATGGCTCATCTTCTCTTCCGTAGGCATGTAATTCCTGTGAGAAGTAGCCACTCTCCCCGTTCACATTCACATAAAGCGCATCAAATGATGTTCCGCCTTGGCTAAGCGCCTGAGTCATGACTTCAGTTGCATGCTGCAACAGAGTTGCGGCTTGAGCGCGAGTTAGGCGTTGAGTTGGCGTCGCCCAATGAATTTTTGATCGCCACAAAGCTTCATCTGCATAGATGTTTCCAATTCCACTAATTAGGGTTTGATCCAAGATTGCGCGTTTTACTTGGGTGTTCTTTTTTCGGATTCCTGAGATAAATGTTTCTGGATCGAAATGCTCATCAAGCGGATCAAGTGCAATGTGTTGAACAGACTCGGGAATTAATCGACCTGCGACATCATCAACCATTTCCTCAATCGCCATGCCACCAAAAGTTCGTTGATCAACGAAGTGCATGGCTCGCCCATTATCGGTAAACGTGCACCGGACTCGTAAATGCTTTTCTGGCTCTGCATCAAGAGGCTGCACCAAAACTTGTCCACTCATTCCTAAGTGGGTAACTAGCGCATGATCATCATCCAAACTGAGCCACATGAATTTTCCGCGGCGGTTAACTGAAGTGACGGTGCGTCCGTTAAGACGCTTGATGAAATCTTTGGATCCGGCAATGTGATTACGGACTGCCCTGGAGTGCAAAACCTTCGTGGTCTCGATGGTTCGGCCGCTTACCCATTTGTCGATGCCCCGCCGGACAACTTCGACTTCTGGTAATTCAGGCATGACTACTCGCTGTTGCGGGAGTCGTCGGAATTGCGCTGGTTTTCAATGTCACGTTCAGCCTTTAATTCGGCATAAGCACTTGCTGCAGCTTGCTGTTCTGCCTCTTTTTTGTTGCTGCCGGTTCCGTGACCGTAATGCTTATTGGCCAAAACAACTTGGGCTTCAAATCGCTTGGCGTGATCTGGTCCTGATTCATCAATTGCGTAAGTTGGGACGCCAATTCCATACTCAGCGGTTAGTTCCTGAAGTGATGTTTTCCAATCTAAGCCGGCGCCAAGTTCAGCAGCTTCAGCAAGTTGTTCATCCAACAATCGCAGGATAAGTTCTCGCGAAACTTCAATTCCTAAATCTAAATAAACTGCACCAAGAATTGCTTCCAAAGTGTCAGCCAAAATTGAAGACTTGTCACGGCCACCAGTAGTTTCTTCGCCACGACCCAGGCGAATGAATTCACCCAAGCCAAGTCGGCGGGCTTGGACGGCCAATGCGCGAGCGCTAACTACAGCAGAGCGCAACTTTGCAAGGTTGCCTTCCGGCAAATCTGGATAACGGTGATACAGCTCGTCCGTTACTACGACGCCCAAAACGGAATCGCCTAAAAACTCAAGTCGCTCATTTGTTGGTAGTCCGCCTGACTCGTAGGCGAACGACCGATGCGTGAGCGCTAACTCGAGTAACTGGGCATCGAAAACTAAACCCAGTCGGTCAAATAGCTGTTCTTGCGGTGTGGACTTGGCCACGGCAATTAGACGCTAAGGACCTGGCGCTTGTCGTATGTGCCACAAGTTGGGCAGGCAGTGTGCTGCAACTTTGGAGCACGGCAACGATCGCAGGTTGCAAGGTTTGCAGCGGTTGCCTTCCATGCGGAACGACGATGACGGGTGTTGCTGCGTGAAGTCTTACGCTTCGGAACGGCCACGGTCTGCCATCCTTTCAGGTTTTCGATTTGAACTCTTTAGTTCAAATCGTCGAGCTTATTCGTCTGTTAAATCTTTGAGATTCGCAAGGGTTGCCCATCGCGGATCAATTTCTTCATGTGCGTGATCTGGAACATCATTGAGGTTTTCACCGCAAGTGATGCATAGCCCTGCACATTCAGGTTGGCACAGTGGTGCTAGCGGCATAGCCAGCAATACTGCATCGCGAATAACCGGCTCTAGATCAAGAAGATCATCATCTAGCTTCGGTTGTTCATCGTCATCGGTGCCATTTTCAATCTGACGTCCTCGCGAATCAGTTGCAGGATATTCAAAAAGTTCTTGGAGATCGACTTCCGTATCGAAAGACAACGGCTCCAAACATCTTGAACATTCACCCGCAACCGTTAGCAAAGCACTTCCGGTGACGAGAACCCCATCAATTACTGATTCGAGCCGAAGATCAAACTCAATTTCAGATCCTGGTGGGACTGCAATCAATCCGACGCCGAGATCAG
>JBDLQS010000077.1:0-3236 GCA_039800445.1 Actinomycetota bacterium | reverse complement strand
CGCCAAATTAGTGTTGCCCATGGCGCAACATTATGCGTCATGGGCAACACCTGTCTGGCGTTTTACAAACTTGTTAGAACAAACCTACAACTTCGCCATTTTCGAGCTTGATGCTATTTGCGGCCGGAACCTTAGGCAGGCCAGGCATGGTCATGATGTCTCCAGTTACCACCACGATGAACTCCGCACCCGCACTTAAGCGGATTTCCCGAATCGCAACGGTATGGCCAGATGGCGCACCCTTTGCAGCTGCATCAGTTGAGAATGAGTACTGCGTCTTAGCCATGCAGATCGGGAAGTGACCGTAACCGGCATCTTCAAATACCTTGAACTGATCCTTCACGCTCTTGTCAGCGACTACTTCACCAGCGTCATAGATTTCAGTTGCAATCGTCGAGACTTTGTCCCATAGAGACATGGTGTCTGGATACAGCGGCTTAAAGGCTGCAGTTCCACCTTCAACGATTTCAACAACCTTTTTCGCAAGTTCAGTTGTTCCCTTACTGCCTTCGGCCCAGTGGGTGCAGCGAATAGCGTCAACGCCCATTTCAGCACAGTATTTTTGCACTGCAGCAAATTCAGCGTCAGTATCAGTTGTGAAGTTGTTAACTCCAACAACAACAGGAACGCCAAACTTTTGCACGTTACGGATATGACGACCAAGGTTTGCAAGACCAGCTTCAACGGCTGCAACATTTTCCTTACCAAGATCATCCTTTGCAACGCCACCATGCATTTTTAACGCACGAACTGTGGCAACGATTACTGCTGCAGCTGGTTCGAGACCGGCTTTGCGACATTTGATGTCAAAGAATTTCTCAGCACCAAGGTCAGCACCAAAGCCAGCTTCAGTAACTACATAGTCACCAAGCTTTAGTGCAGTATGTGTTGCCAATACTGTGTTACAACCATGTGCAATGTTTGCAAATGGTCCACCGTGTACAAAAGCTGGATTGTTCTCAAGAGTCTGAACCAAGTTAGGCATCAAGGCATCTTTAAGAAGTACGGTCATCGCGCCATTTGCATTCAGTTGTGCAGCAGTAATCGCAACTTTGTCGCGGGTGTAGCCAACAACAATGTTTCCAAGTCGACGCTCTAGATCTTCTAAGTCCATTGCAAGACAAAGAATCGCCATAACTTCACTTGCAACTGTGATATCAAATCCAGCTTCACGTGGGTAACCGTTTCCTGGTCCACCAAGTGCAGCGGTGATTTCACGCAAGGCACGATCGTTCATATCGATTACGCGCTTCCAAGCAATGCGACGCACATCAATCCCAAGTTCGTTACCCCAGTAAATGTGGTTATCCAGCATTGCTGATAGCAAGTTATGCGCAGCACCGATGGCATGGAAGTCGCCAGTGAAGTGCAGGTTAATGTCTTCCATTGGAACTACCTGAGCAAAGCCGCCACCAGCAGCGCCACCCTTCATGCCAAAGCATGGACCAAGGGATGGTTCGCGCAAGCAAACGATTGCCTTTTTGCCAATGGCATTAAGACCATCGCCAAGCCCAACAGTGGTAGTAGTTTTACCTTCACCCGCAGGGGTAGGAGTCATTGCGGTAACAAGGACAAGTTTGCCGTTTGGCTTTGATTTCAGCGAAGAAATGAAGTCCATGTTGATCTTGGCCTTGGTTGGACCATAATTCAGAACTGCATCTGCTGGAATACCGATTTTTGCTGCCACCGAAACAATTGATTCAGTCGTAGCTGCCCGAGCAATATCGATATCAGATTTCATGCTAATAACTCCTTTTTGCGCTTGTCGACCCATTCGTCAAGCTCTTCTTTGATTGCGGAATCCATTGCTGGCGGTTCATACTCTTCGATCATTTTGTGTGCAAGTTCATTTGCACGAACATCTGTTGTCTTTGAACCATTGCGTGACCAGCGATCGAAGTTATCTGCTGATGACAGGAATGGACGGTAGAAGCAATCGCGGAATCGTTCCATAGTGTGCTGGGTTCCTAAGAAGTGGCCACCATGACCAGATTCTTCATGAGCTTCATATGCCAAAGATGCTTCATCAATTTCAAATGGAGTGAACTCAGCCTTCATAGCCTGAAGAATTTCAACATCCATTACAAACTTTTCGTAGCAAGCAACTAGGCCACCTTCAAGCCAACCAGCTGCGTGCATAACGAAGTTAGTTCCAGCCAAGAAGGTTGCGTGCATGGTCATCAAAGTTTGGTAACCAGCCTGCGCATCAACAGTTTGCGCAGCATTTAGTCCGCCACCACCACGGAATGGCAAGTTAAAGTGACGCGCAATCTGGCCAGTGCAAAGCAGACCCATTGCTGATTCTGGAGTTCCAAACATTGGGGAACCGGACTGCATGTCAATGTTTGAAAGGAATGAACCAAAAACAACTGGGCAGCCTGGGCGAACCAGCTGTGCAAGTGCGATACCACTTAAGGCTTCTGCAATCTGCTGAACCAAAGATGCTGGAATTGTTACTGGGCTCATTGCGCCCATCAAAAGGAATGGAGTTAGAACGCAAGGTTGACCTGCTTCGCTGTATTCAAACAGTGATTCCAACATGCGATCATCCCAGCGAAGCGGGGAGTTGCAGTTAATCAAAGAGATGATTGCTGGAGTCTTCTCAATGCTTTCGCGAGAACCGAAGATAATTTCAGCCATCTTGATTGTGTCTCGTGCATTCAAGCCAGTAACAACATTGCCCATGAATGGCTTGTCACTCAGCGTCATCAAGCTGTGGATCATGTCAATGTGACGAGTGTCTAGATGTGCATCGTTAGGTTCAACTACAACACTGCTTGATACATCAAGATCATCAAACATGTGGCCAAGCTTGGTTAAGTTTTGGAAATCATTCATTGTTCCGTCGCGACGTTCACCTAGATCACGAACGAATGGGGGACCGTAAACACCAGCAAAAACCATATTGTCGCCACCAATGATGACGTTCTTTGCAGGGTTGCGTGCCTGCAAAGTGAATTCACTCGGTGCCTTTGCAACTTGCTCCAGAATCCATTCCGGATCGAACTTAACGTTGTTCCCCTCAACTTTTTGCCCAGCTGCGCGGAACAGGTCCAATGCGCGCTCGTGCATAAATTCGATTCCCATGTCGGAAACAATGCGTCGCCAACCCTTATCCAGGACTGCCATGGCATCCTGCGACAGAATTTCATAACGTGGGCTTTTGTTCTGGAACATAACGGGCTCCTGTTGTGCGGCTATCTAGTTAGATAACAAGTTGAAACTTTTCATCAAAA